>NZ_RZQP01000360.1:0-3966 GCF_003998165.1 Mesorhizobium sp. M7A.F.Ca.US.007.01.2.1
CCGATCTGCCCAATGCAGGCATTGCCGGCGGCTCCGGCCACACGGCGACGGCCGGCATGGCGATCCACAATGCGGGCGCCGCCGTCATCGCCAGGCTCGCCGATCTCGCCACCGGCGACGAGGGCTCGCCGCTCTACGGCGCCGGCAATGAAGGCGTGCTGGCGCGCGGCGGCCGCCTCTATCGGCGCGACGATGAAAGCCGCGGTGAAAGCTACGCCGAAATCCTCACGCGCGCGGGCCTCACCGAGATCGAGGGCCACGGCAAGGGCGCTCCCGACCCGGCGTCTCAGGAGGCCTATGCCAAGCACGCGCATGGCGCCGTGTTTGCCGAGGTGAAGGTCGATCCGGATTTTGGCCAGATCCGTGTCACAAGGCTGGTCGGCGCGTTCGCCGCCGGACGGGTCATCAATCCCAGGCTGGTGCGCAGCCAGTATTATGGCGGCATGATCTGGGGCGTCTCGTTCGCGCTGCATGAGGAAGCCATCACCGACCGGCGCTCTGGCCGGATCCAGAATGCCAACCTCGCCGAATATCATGTCCCGGTGAATGCCGACGTTCCATCGGTCGAGGCGTTGCTGGTCCACGAGGACGACCCTCACGTCAACGCGCTCGGCATCAAGGGCGTCGGCGAAATCGGCATCACCGGCACGGCCGGCGCCGTCGCCAATGCGGTCTGGCATGCGACCGGCGTGCGGCCGCGGCGCTTTCCGGTCCGCATCGAGGACCTGCTGGGGTGAGGAGTGGTCCACCTAGCGGATGGGAAGCCAATTGCTTGGCTTCCCGAACGACGAATGGTGAAGGCCCGGTCCGCCTTCGGGCGCACCAAAAAGTCCAGTGGACCTTTTTAAGGGGCTGAACGCCCGAAGGCGGGGAGCGGCAGCGAAGGGCCGCACAGCCGGCGCCAGGTCCCCGCCGGCTGCCAAAGATGAAATCAACGACTTCGCGTCAAGCAACTGGAGCCCGACGCCCATGACCAAAACAACGATCCCAGTTCATCTCGACATCAACGGCCGTGATCACGATCTGCAACTCGAGCCGCGCGTCACGCTGCTCGATGCCTTGCGCGATCGCCTCGGCCTGACCGGAACCAAGAAGGGCTGCGACCACGGCCAGTGCGGCGCCTGCACCGTGCATATCGACGGCGAGCGCGTGCTGGCCTGCCTGACGCTGGCCGCACAAGTCGAGGGCCGCACCGTCACCACCATAGAGGGGCTTGCACGGGAGGGCGAAATGCATCCCGTGCAGGCTGCCTTCCTCGAACAGGACGCCTTCCAGTGCGGCTATTGTACGCCGGGCCAGATCATGTCGGCGGTCGCCTGCATCCGCGAAGGCCATGCCGGCTCCGACGAAGAAATCCGCGAGTATATGGCCGGCAACCTCTGCCGCTGCGGCGCCTATCCGCACATCGTCGCCGCTGTCCGCCAGGCAGCATTGGAGGCCGCATCATGAGGGATTTTTCGTATGTGCGCGCCAATTCGCTCGATGCGGCACGCCAGGCGGCCGCCCTGCCCGGCGCCATGCTCTTGGCCGGCGGCACCACGCTGATCGACCTCGCCAAATGCGGCGTCGCCGAGCCCGAGACGCTGGTCGACATCACCCATCTCAAGGGGTTGGGCAGGATCGAGGTGAACGAGCGCGGCGTCACCATCGGCGCACTGGCCAGGATGAGCCATGTCGCCGACCATGCCGACATCAAGAGTAGCTTCCCCGCCATTTCCGAAGCCCTGTGGCAGGCGGCTTCCGCGCAGATCCGCAACATGGCGACCATCGGCGGCAATCTGATGCAGCGCACGCGCTGCCCTTATTTCCGCGATCCCGCGAATTTCCCAGCCTGCAACAAGCGTGAGCCCGGCTCTGGCTGTTCGGCGATCGGCGGCGTTACCCGTGGCCATGCGGTGCTTGGCATCAGCGACGCGTGCATCGCCATGTATCCGGGCGACCTCGCCGTGGCGCTGGTCGCCTTCGATGCGATCGTGCATCTGGGCGAGCGCCACATCCCGGTCGACGACTTTTTCCTGCTGCCCGGCACCACGCCGGATCGGGAACACGCGATCGAACCGGGCGAGATGATCACCGCGATCGAGATCCCCGGCTCGGCCCCTGCCCGGCGTTCGACTTATCTCAAGATCCGCGACCGGCAATCCTATGAGTTTGCCGCCGCGAGCGCGGCGGTCGGCATTGAGTTCGAACCTGACGGCCGAACGATCCGCGATTTGCGCGTCGCGCTTGGCGGCGTCGCGACCAAGCCGTGGCGTGCGCGGGCCGTGGAAAACGCGCTGAAGGGCAAGGTGCTGGAGCCGGACACTGTGCGCGCCGCCAGCCTGCTCGCCGTCGAAGGCTCTGTCGACCATGGCGCCAACCACTACAAGGTCGAACTGGCGCCGCGCGTCGTCGCCCGCGCCATCCGCAAATTGGGAGAGACGGCATGACCGTTCACAACATCAGGCATGGGGATGCGTCCGACGGCGCTTTTGCCGAAGCCGTCGGCGGCCGGCTGTCGCGCATCGACGGCCCGGCCAAGATCACCGGTGCGGCGAAATACGCCGTCGAGCAGCAGCTCGAAGGCCTCGCCTACGCCGTCCTGGTCGAGAGCACGATTGCATCGGGCAAGGTGCGCGCGATCGACACCACTGCCGCCGAGGTGGCGCCCGGCGTGCTGCAGGTGCTGACGCCGGACACCATCATCAGCCTGAGGACCGCGGCGGACTGGTTCGGCACGCCGCCGCCCGACAAGCCGTATTGCCCGCTCGCGCGCGACATCACCTTTTCGGGTCAGCATGTCGCCGCCGTGGTCGCCGAGACCTTCGAGCGGGCGGTCGCGGCGGCGGCACTGGTCAAGGTCAGCTATGAGGAAACGCCTGCCATCGTCGACCTCAGCGACGCCAAAGCCGGCGATGGCATCGCGATCGATGCCATGACCAAGGAATGGGGCGACGCGCAAGGTGCGTTCGCCTCGGCGCCGGTCCGCATCTGCGCCGCCTACAACACGCCGCGCGAGTACCAGGCGCCGATGGAGCCGCATGGCCTGATCGCCCGCTGGGAGGGCGACCACCTCACCGTGTGGGAGCCGAGCCAATGGCTGGACGGCATGGCGCGCACCTATGCCGAATGGTTCGGTGTGCCGTTCGAGAACGTGCGGCTGGTGTCGCCCTATATTGGCGGCGGCTTCGGCTCCAAGGCGCTGGCGCTCAGCCATGGCGCGGTGGCCGCCTGTGCGGCCAAAATGCTCGGCCGGCCGGTGCGGCTGGTGATGACCCGGCCGCAGACTTTTACCGGCTATGGCGGCCGCGCGGCGACGCGCCAGACGGTGACGATCGGCGCCGACGTGCAGGGAAAGATCCAGTCGATCGTGCATCGCGGCGTCAATGAAACATCCATCGACGGCATGTGGGTCGAGCCGCTCGGATCGGTCACCTCGATCATGTACACAACGCCGAATTTCTCCTCGAAGCAGAATGTCGTACGGGTCAATTCGGTGGTGCCGGGCGCCATGCGCGCGCCGGGCGAAAACCCCTCAGCCTTCGGCATCGAAAGCGCCATCGACGAGCTTGCCTACGAGGTCGGCATCGATCCGCTGGAGATCCGGCTCCGAAACTATGCCGAGCAGGATCCACATGCCAAAAAAGCCTGGTCGACCAGGCAGTTGCGCGAGGCTTTTGCTGCAGGCGCCGAACGCTTCGGCTGGTCCAGGCGCACACCCGAACCGCGCTCGATGCGCGACGGCAACCAGTTGATCGGCTGGGGCGTCGCCGCCGGCACCTATCCGGTGCGACGCGCCTATGGCGAGGCGCTCGTGCGCATCCTGGCCGATGGTTCGGTCGAGGTCGAAAGCTCCTCGATCGACATGGGCCAGGGCACCTACACCATCCTGGCGCAGACCGCCGCCGAAACGCTCGGCGTGCGAGCTGACGACGTGGTGGTGAAGCTCGGTGACTCCCGCTTTCCGCGCGCCGGCGTCACCGGCGG
>NZ_RZQP01000361.1:0-3925 GCF_003998165.1 Mesorhizobium sp. M7A.F.Ca.US.007.01.2.1
CGATGACGAGGACGACGATTTCGACGGCAAGCTCAATCGCATGATCATGGTTGTCGATGATGCCGGCCGCTGCATAGGCTGCGGAGCCTGCGGCCGCGTCTGCCCCAAGAACTGCCAGACGCATGTTCCGGCCGACGAGCTCGCAACATGATCTGGCGAAAACCAGGGGAGCGGCGTGCACTTCATCTTTTTGTCGGCTCGTGGGGCTGGTCCTGTGCAGCAATGCGTCGATGGTTTACTTCGCTTTGGATTCGCTCCGTGTGGCAGTCGTCACGACGCTGGCCTGTTCGCTGCTGCTTCAGGCCGGCTACTTCGGCCGCGTGCTCTTTCTGATCTGGCAGTCCTCTAGCCGCGCTCGTGGAACTCGCCACAGGGGCCAGCATGCCGATGGTTACAGGAAAGCTCGGGTACCAGTCGTCTGACTCTGATCAACTGCGGAATGCAATTTTCAGCTGTGTCCCGGCTTGGTCGAATGCCCAGCATGTGCTGCTGCTTTGATGCGCGGATGACAGGATCAGTGCTCAGACCCACACCAATTTTGGTCACCCTCTGATGACTGAGCTGATCGTATAGGGAATCTGTGTTCGGCTAACACGCGACCATACCCCTGGGCTGACCGGTGCGTAGCAGGTTCAGGTACTTTTTTGCTGGAGATAGCATGCTGGAAAAATTCGAACGTTATCCGCTCACCTTTGGACCCACGCCGATCGAGAGGCTCGACCGCCTCGGCAAGCATCTGGGCGACAAGGTGGAAATCTACGTCAAACGCGAGGACTGCAACTCCGGTCTCGCGTTCGGCGGAAACAAGCTGCGCAAGCTCGAATACATTGTGCCCGACGCGATCGCGTCAGATGCCGATACGCTCGTCACAATCGGTGGCGTGCAGTCCAACCATACGCGCATGGTCGCTGCGGTCGCCGCCAAGATCGGCATGAAATGCCTCCTGGTCCAGGAGAGCTGGGTCCCACATGATGATGCTGTCTACGACCGGGTCGGCAATATCCTCTTGAGCCGCATCATGGGGGCAGAGGTGCGCCTGGTTGACGAGGGCTTTGACATCGGCATCCGCCGCAGCTGGGAAAAGGCACTTTATGAAGTCAAGGCAAGGGGCGGCAGGCCATATGCGATACCTGCCGGCGCCTCTGTCCACAAATACGGCGGCCTGGGCTATGTGGGGTTCGCTGAGGAGGTGCGTGCCCAGGAAGAGCAGCTTGGGTTTGCCTTCGACTATATCGTCGTCTGTACGGTGACTGGTTCAACCCACGGCGGCATGCTCGTCGGGTTCGCCAAGGATGGTCGACAGCGCAACGTGATCGGTATCGATGCCTCCGCCATGCCCGCCAAGACCAAGGCGCAGGTGCTTGGCATCGCCCAAAATACAGCGAAGCTCGTCCACCTCGGAGCGGAAATTGTCGAGGCAGACGTGGTGTTGTTCATGGACTACGCGTACCCGGGTTATGGCGTTCCATCGGAGGAAACCAAAGAGGCAATCCGTTTGTGCGCGCGGCTCGAGGGCATGATTACGGACCCCGTTTACGAGGGCAAATCGATGCAAGGGATGATCGACCTCGTCCAGAGGGGCTTCTTTCCACAGGGATCGAGGGTCCTCTACGCACATCTAGGCGGCGCACCGGCGATCAACGGGTACGGCTACACCTTTCGCAACGGCTGACGTTCGGCAGTCTGCGATTCCGCGGTCGCGCTCGAACGTGGGTAGGTAGCGTCGTTCGAGCGCTTGGCTGGAGAAGTGGAGGCAGCGACGGGCATCCACTAATTGGTACCATTACGTGCTGTCGGTGCTCAACGCCACGCGCATTGAGCGCATGCCGCCGTTGGCAACCGCGAGGCGAATTTTGACTCCGGGGCAAGAATCCACACGCGGCGGTGGCGGCACGAGGACCAAGCCGGCGAGTTCGCGCTTTCGAACTGGCGCCAAACTGCCACTGCTCGAGGGCCGAGGCCAGTCTAATCACAGGCGAGCCGTCCAAGCTCTCAAGAGTGATAGGGCGAAACCCGACAGCGGCAGAAGACATGTCGGGTTCACGACAATCGGCCGCATTTGGCCTCGTGGAGAATTTCAAAGCATTTCCCGCCGCTTACCGGAGCTGAGGGAATTGGCACCTCCGTTGCAGCTTGATGTGCGGCAACACGGTGAGAGCTTCGCTGAAGCAAGCCAGAGGGAGCGATGCCCTCGAGACCGTGTCCGATTTTGACTGGAAAATATTCCGCGACAAAAGAGACGAAAGGTGTGGAATGACTTTGGACACCAAGATGGAACTGCGTATGGGGTCCCCGGCTCCTGCGATCAAAGTGGAGAACTGGCTGCGTGGCGAGCCCCTCACGAACTTTCGGCCCGGCAAGGTCTACCTCGTTGAGTTTTGGGCGACTTGGTGCGGACCATGTGTCGACGCCATGCCCCATTTGATCGAACTGCAGGAGAAATATGAAGGCAGCGGATTTGAGGCGGTCGGAGTTGCCGCCTGCGAACAGGGTCCTACCGCAGACGAGGCGCGGACCAACGTGGATGCCTGGCTGACCGAGGAGTTCCCGAATCTGAATTATCGTATCGGGTTCGATTACATTGGCGAAATGAACAAGCTCTGGATGGATCCCAGCTCTTCGATTGGGATTCCCACCTCGTTCGTGGTCGACCGCGACGGCCACATCGCTTTTATCGGCCACCCGGCGGAACTCGATGACGTTTTGCCGAAAGTCCTTAACGGCAGCTGGCGCAGCAGCTATGAAGCGAAAGCCGCCGATGCAAAGCGCATCGCGCATAACCAACTTGCAGCGCGCGAAATGTCGCTTACCGGGCCGATATACGCCAAACTTGAGCCGGCGATGCAGGCCGAGGATTGGACGGCGGCGCTCTTGGCCATCGAAGAAGGCCTCGCCTTGATGCCAGACTCTTGTGAGTTCCGGCAGATTCATGCGGATCTTCTGCTTCACAAGCTGCGCGACATCAAGACCGGCATGCCGGTCATGCGAGAATTGGTCGAGGACGCGATCGACAAAACGTCCGACGCGGTGTCGTGGATGGCCTTGGCCCTCAACCAACTCTTCGATCCCACGATGGACAATTCCCATCTTCCGCGCGCGGAGCGCTTTGCGATGGGCAACGAGCTCTCGGAACAGATACTGGCACTCAATCCCCCGAACGGCGATGGCCCGTTTAAATACCTCCGGTACCTCCCGGTAGCTCAGTATTATTACGAGAGCGGCAACAAAGATCGCGCAATCGAGTTGATCGAGGTGGCACTGAAATCGGTGGACCGGCTGGGGCCAATTCCGGACCACACCAAACAGTACTATCTTACCCCATTGCTCGAAGCACTGGCCAACTACACGGGTGAGCCTGCCTGTCACGCGGATCTTTGTGTGGCTCCGCAAAAGAAGGCACCCGAAACTCAAAACGAAGTCACTTCCTGAGCAAGAATCGCGAAGGGACTGACAATTGGAATTGAACACTGGCCAATCCGCCCATCGAAGCTCTCTTCGCAGCAAGTATGTCGATGCAGCAGGGCGGCGGCTTGCGGAAGGTTGGATTTCAATTGCGTTGACCACCGGTCGGATCGCGGCGCAGACGATGTGCGCCGCGAATTCGCGCCGCAGGTCTCGCACTCGTGGACATGTCGAGGTCGGCCACGGGGCACTCTTGGGGTTGGCCCGCCCAAGCCATTCGTCGGCCACGCAAGCGGACCCGGAGTGGGCATCGCAGGAAAAGGAAATCGTACCTCGAAGACGAAGACTGAAATGACGAACAACGAAATTCCTCCGGTTGGCCCTGCTGTCAACAATGACGACGAGGCCCTTGCTTCCCCGTTCGTCAAATGCCTCCTGCGGCTCATTCGTACTCAGGATTCCTTCGGCTTATGGGAAGGCCATTCGGATGCCGAGCTGCTGGCCGAGTTCATCATCACCAAGC
>NZ_RZQP01000362.1:0-3904 GCF_003998165.1 Mesorhizobium sp. M7A.F.Ca.US.007.01.2.1
GGACGGAAACCTCGTGATCGTTGCCGATGTTCAGAGGGCCGCGATGCGAGATGCCGTCGCGCCAGAAGTAACGTTCCAGCCCCTCGACGATGTCGTCGACATAACCCCAACTGCGCGATTGGGACCCGTCGCCATAGACCGTCAGCACCCCGGTTGTCAGAGCCTGGATGGCAAAGTTCGAAACGGCGCGTCCATCGTCGATGCGGGTTCGCGGCCCATATGTGTTGAAAATCCTGACGACGCGAATGTCGAGCCCGACAACCCGCTGCTGTTCGAACAGCAATGCCTCGGTGCAGCGCTTGCTTTCATCATAAGAGGCCCTGGGACCGGTGCAGTCCACCGATCCCCTGTAACTCTCGGGTTGGGGTGAAACCAGGGGGTCGCCATAGACTTCCGAGGTCGAGGCGAAGCAGAAACGGCCGCCGGGCTTGAGCAGCGTCAGAAGATTGAGCGCGCCGCCGATGTTGGCCTTGATCGTGCGTACCGGCTCGCGCATGTACCAAAGCGGCGAAGCCGGCGACGCGAGATGAATGATCTCATCGAAGCGTTGAAGGGATGAAAAGCTTTCGGCATCGGCAATCTGCAGATCGAAACGCGGATCGGCGACATGTGCGACGTTGTCTCGCGTCCCGGTCCAAAGATTGTCGACGACGATCAGCTTTTCCAGATCGCTTCGCCGCAACAGACGGTCGACCAGATGTGAGCCGAGGAAGCCGCAGCCACCAGAAATCAACACGCTGCGCGACATGGCCCCCCTGCTCCAGACACCCGGCCAGTCAACGAGCCGCAGGGCTTGTTTCCCAACAACGGCGGATACGAGGCTACCCAAAAACCTTTCCGCCAATCGGTGCACCCATCTACACCGCCAAGCGCCGCGAGTGCAAACAGCAAGCTTTCACGAGTGGAACGTGCGGCAGCCGACCGGCCTCTGTTTTTAAGGAGAGAAACTGCCGCGCGATGTCGCGCACCGAAGCGGCCGCCAATGCCGCCGGTCATCCGAAAGGATGATCAGGTTACAGCGCTACAGCGCCCTTTGCGGGCATGGCGCTCCGGCTGCGTCACCACAGCGCGACGCCGTGGGCTGCGGTCGGAAGCTCGTCTCTTCGGACTGGCGCACCAGTTCGGCAAAGAGCAGCGCGAAGCTTCCCAGCATCAGAAAGACAATGATCAGGCGTGTTACCGGCAATATGTCGGCCTCGACTAGCTAGCCCCCACGCCACCCATCCACTGCCGGCTAACATGACCGATCCGGCTTTACGAGACTTTAAGGCCGGTCTTAACCATCACATTCGCGTAGCCTTTGACATGATACGCGAACGCATGTCCGCATCCGCCGTCCCGCGGTCGCCTCGCCATCCCGGAATGGCATTGCCATCCGGGATGGCGGCTCCGTTTGCAGACCTACCCCGCCCATGCTACCCCGAAATTGGCGCGGCCCTGCCGCTGCCAACCGGTCGTCATCGGGGAGCCATGAGCAAAGCCGCCAGCCACATCGCCTTCGTCTCGTCCGACACCGCTGACGCCAAGACGGCGCTGGAAAGCCTGTCGGCGCGCTATGGCCAGTCTTCCGTCGAGGAGGCCGAGATCGTCGTTGCCCTTGGGGGTGACGGCTTCCTGCTGCAGACCCTGCGCGACACGATGGGGACCGGCAAGAAGGTCTACGGCATGAACCGTGGCACCATCGGCTTCCTGATGAACGAGTATCGTTCCGGTGGCCTGACCGAGCGTCTCGAAGCCGCCGTCGCCGAAACCATCCGCCCGCTGGAGATGCTGGCCGTGACCTCGGAAGGCGAAACGATTTCGGCACTGGCTATCAACGAGGTGGCGCTGTGGCGTCAATCGTACCAGACGGCCAAGATCCGCATCACCGTCGACGAACAGGTCCGGCTTGAGGAACTGAACTGCGACGGCGTCATGATCGCAACCCCGGCCGGGTCCACCGCCTACAATCTTTCGGCGCACGGGCCGATCCTGCCGCTCGACGCGCCGCTGCTGGCGCTGACCCCGGTCAGCCCGTTTCGCCCGCGCCGCTGGCGCGGCGCGCTGCTCTCCAACAAAGCGACGGTGCGCTTCGACATCCGCGAGCCGGAAAAGCGGCCGGTGAACGCCGCCGCCGACCATACCGAGGTCAAGGCGGTGACCTCGGTAACGGTGCGAGAATCACCCACGGCGACAGCAACGTTGCTGTTCGATCCCAATCATTCCTGGAACGAGCGTATTCTCGCCGAACAGTTCCGCTATTGAGCCGGCTCTGCGACCGACAGGTCGATTAAGCATCCCGATTAAGGTTACAACTTCACAATCGTGCCATTGCTGCCCGTTTCTGTTGACAAATCGAGGGCTTGCTCCTAATTGCAATACCGATCTTGCAGGCGCGTGGCGCTTGCCGCGACGCCATTAGACGCCGTTGCGCTTCCCCGAACCAGCCAAAGACAACAACACTTGTCCTCAGACACCACGACCGCTCAAGAAGCGTTGACCTTCGCAGACCTCGGCCTGTCGCCGAAGGTCCTTTCCGCAGTCACCGACGCCGGCTACACCCAGCCGACGCCGATCCAGGCTGGTGCGATCCCGCACGCCTTGCTCGGCAAGGATATTTTGGGCATCGCCCAGACCGGCACTGGCAAGACGGCTTCCTTCGTGCTGCCGATGCTGACCCGCCTCGAAAACGGCCGGGCCCGCGCCCGTATGCCGCGCACGCTGATCCTGGAACCGACGCGCGAACTCGCCGCGCAGGTCGAAGAGAATTTCATCCGATATGGCAAGAACCACAAGCTCAACATCGCGCTCCTGATCGGCGGTGTCTCATTCGACGAACAGAACAAGAAGCTGGAGCGCGGCGTCGACGTGCTGATCGCGACGCCCGGTCGCCTGCTCGATCACCGCGAGCGCGGCAAGCTGTTGCTCAATGGCGTCGAGATCCTCGTCATCGACGAAGCCGACCGCATGCTCGACATGGGCTTCATTCCCGACATCGAGCGCATCTGCGAGATGATCCCGTTCACCAGGCAGACGCTGTTCTTCTCGGCGACGATGCCGCCGGAAATCACCAAGCTGACCGAGAAATTCCTGCATGCGCCGGTGCGCGTCGAGGTCTCGAAGGCCGCGTCCGCCGCCACCAACATCACCCAGCGGCTGGTCAAATCAGGCTCCAAGCCGTGGGACAAGCGCGAGACGCTGCGCAACCTGATCAAGGCCGAAGATGCCGAACTGAAGAACGCCATCATCTTCTGCAACCGCAAGGTCGAAGTGTCGGAACTGTTCCGCTCGCTGCTGAAGTATGATTTCGACGCCGGTGCGCTGCATGGCGACATGGACCAGCGCGCGCGCATGCAGATGCTGGCCAATTTCCGCGACGGCAAGCTGCGCTACCTCGTCGCTTCCGACGTCGCCGCGCGCGGCTTGGACATCCCCGACGTCAGCCATGTCTTCAACTATGACGTGCCGATCCATGCCGAGGATTATGTCCACCGTATCGGCCGTACCGGCCGCGCCGGACGCTCCGGAAAATCCTTCACCATCGCGACCAAGTCGGACACCAAATACATCGACGCCATCGAGCGGCTGATCGGCAATAAGATCGAATGGCATGACGGCGACTTGTCGACGGTGGTTGCCAGCGAAGGCGGCGAGGACGATGCTCCGCGCCGTGGCAAGGGCGCACCGCGCCGCGCCGGCCGCAAGGACGACGACCGCAGCAGGGAAAAGGGCGGCGAGCGCAAACCGCGCGAACGCCACGCCAAGCGCAGCGAAGACACGGCACCGGAAACAGTCCGCGAGGACCAGCCGGTGGCCGAGGTCGCAGCGGCAGCCGCCGACGTCGGCGAACGGCGCTCGCGCAAGGAAGCGATCCGTTCGGAAAACACCGAGCGCAAATCGTCCGATCGCAACGAACAGCGCGCAC
>NZ_RZQP01000363.1:0-3890 GCF_003998165.1 Mesorhizobium sp. M7A.F.Ca.US.007.01.2.1
CTGGCAGGCCTTGCGCGCCATCCCCGCCGGCCAAACGGTTTCCTATGCGGAGATCGCGCATCGCATCGGCGCACCTAAGGCGACCCGCGCCATCGCCGCCGCCTGCGCCGCCAACAATCTTGCCGTCGCCATTCCCTGCCACCGCGTCATCCGCAAGGACGGCGCACTTTCCGGCTACGCCTGGGGCGCGGAGCGCAAGCGCGCGCTGCTCGACCGCGAGGCAGCGTCCGACAACGCCAACCGGTCGGTGCGGGCCTGACGAGGACCGGCAATGCGCGCGATGGCAAGGTCTCCCACCACCGATGCGAACATCCAGACCCAAGCTGCCGGCAGCCGCCGCGCCCCTGACGCGAAATCACGGGTGATGACCGCCATCGGCCAGATGGTCGATGATGGCAAAGCCGAATGGAGCCGCACCGCAACCGGCGAGGTTGAGTTGCGCCTGTCATCAGGCGAAGTGTTCGTGCTGGGCGAAATTTCCGTCACCCGTGTCGCATGACATCCTCAGGCGAAGTGCCAATGATCAAAATCGGCGCTCTACGGCGCCGTAGAGCACCTGCCTTGGAGATTCGAATTTGAAAGCAAGCATCGGAGTGAGCGCCAATCAGCACGTGGCTAGGGTTCAGGCACAGACAAAGGAGTGAAGGCAATGAACCTCGTACAAACCAATATTCCGGCGACAGCCACCAAGCTCGCCGCCCTCGACACCATCGCCTACGCCATCGGCGAATCCGCGATCGGTAAAATCCTGGCGGCACGCAGCGCTATCGGCGTCTGCGCCATCCTGATCGGCTCGGACGCCGACACACTGGAGCAGGATCTTGGCCATCGCTTCCCGGGCAAGCTACTGGTCGAAGACGGGGCCACCTTGCGCGACGATCTCGCGGCAATCGCGCGCTTCATCGAAATGCCTGGCGTCGGCCTCGACCTGCCGCTCGACCTGCGCCGCGGCACGCCATTCCAGCAGCGCGTGTGGGAGGCGCTCCGAGGCATCCCGTGCGGCGCCACCATCACCTACGCCGCGCTGGCCCAGCGCCTCGGCCAGCCGGACGGCGCCCGTGCCGTGGCGACGGCCTGTGCGGCCAACGCGATTGCGCTGGGCATTCCCTGCCACCGTGTTGTCCGCGCCGACGGCACGCTGTCGGGCTACCGCTGGGGCGTCGAGCGCAAGCGCGCTCTGATCGACAAGGAGGCTACGATATGAATGCCCATGCCAGGGTTGCCGCATCGGCGGTTGAAGCTGCTCGGACGCGTGTCGCCGGTTACGACTGGCCCGCCCTTGCAGCCGAACTCGACGGCTTCGGCTGCGCGGTGATCGAGAAATTGCTCTCGCCCGAAGAATGCCGGGAGATCGCCGGCCTCTATCCCAAAGAAGAGCATTTCCGCAGCCACATCCATATGGCCAGGCACGGCTTCGGCAAGGGTGAGTACCGCTATTTCCGCTATCCCTTGCCCGACCTTCTGGGCGGCCTGCGCAGCGCGCTCTATCCCAGGCTGGCCGAGGTCGCCAATCGGTGGAACGAGCGGATGGGGCAGGCCATGCGTTATCCCGCGACGCATGCCGCGTTTCTCGATCAGTGTCATGCCGCCGGCCAGACGCGGCCGACGCCGCTGCTGCTGCAATATGTGCCTGGCGACTTCAACTGCCTGCACCAGGATCTCTATGGCGACCTCGCCTTTCCGCTGCAGGTGGCGATCCTGCTCTCCGAGCCGGGCCAGGATTTCACCGGCGGTGAGTTCGCGCTGACCGAGCAGCGGCCGCGCATGCAGAGCCGGGTCGAGGTGGTGCCGCTGCGCCAGGGCGACGCCGTTGTCTTTGCCGTCCACAACCGGCCGGTGCAGGGCACCAAAGGCAATTACCGCGTCAACCTGCGTCATGGCGTCAGCCGGCTGCGCTCAGGCATGCGCCACACGGTCGGGATTATTTTTCACGATGCGAAGTGAGCAGGGAGAAGATGGAGGTCCCCCTCACCCCGCCGGTGCATAGCGACTGACCACCATGCCACAGTCATAGGTCTTCGAGCCGAGCAGCCGCAGGTTTCTAAAACCGCCCTGATCAAAAATCCGGCGGCCCGCACCCAGCACCGCCGGGTTGATGAAAAGCTGAAACTCGTCGACCAGCCCGGCCGCAATCAGCGCCGACGCGAAACCGGCGCCGCCGAACACGGCCATGTCGCCGCCCTCGCCCGCTTTCAGCGCTTTGACTTCGCGCGGCAGGTCGCCGCTGGCCACGCTCGTGCGCTCCCAGACCGGCTCCCCGGCCGATTGCTTGAGCTTATCACTGAGCACCACCTTGCGGGCGTCGACGATGCGTTGCGCAAAGGCGTAGAACGGATCGTGCGGAAACTTCTTGGCGGCATTGCCCCAATGGGTGAGATAGCCCTCCTGCGCCATCTTGCGGCTGAGCAGGATGGTATCGACCCCTGTGAAGACAGCGTTGAAGTCCTGCTTCAGCTCATCGTCCCAGGCGCTCTCGTCACCCCACTCCCAGAGCTGCCAGGAATGATCCTCGGTGGCGCCGACAAAGCCGTCGACCGACATCTGCATCTGCAGGACCAGCTTTTTCACCGTCATTCTCCTCACGGCTATCGCAAAACAGTTTACATTTGGAACTGTTGACGCAAGGCCAAAACGATGTCAATAGTAAAGTGATTTAGAAATGGAACCATAGATGGCGACGCGCGAAAAATCCGACTGCCCGATCAACCTGTCGCTCGAACTCATCGGCGACCGCTGGACGCTGCTCATCATCCGCGACATGGTCTTCGCCGGGAAAAAGCACTTTCGCGAATTCCTGCAATCCGACGAAGGCATCTCCTCGCGCACGCTGGCCGAGCGACTGCAAACGCTTCAGGACGAAGGCATCCTCACCAGAAGCGACGACCCGACGCATGGCTTGAGAACGGTCTACCGGCTGACCGAAGCAGGCATCGACCTATTGCCGGTGCTGGCGACGCTCGGCGCCTGGGGCAGCAGGCACCGCAAGGCCGACGAGAGATTGGCCAGGATTACCGATCAGTTGGCGGCAGGCGGCGAAGCGGCGCTGGAAAAGATGAAAGCGGCGCTGCGAGCGGAGCATAGTGTCTAGGCGGTTGCGTTCAAGCCGAACCGGCATGGCTGCTGCCGCACCCAATCGCCCTTCGCTTGACAACGATCCATCTTTGTTCTTTATTTGTTCCAATCTATCAGCAACTGCGGATGTGCGGTCGATGGAAACGATAGCCACCATCCTGCATGCCGATCTCGACGCTTTCTACGCCTCTGTCGAGCAGTTGCTCGATCCGTCGCTGCGCGGCAAGCCGATCGCGGTGGGCGGCGGCGTCGTGCTCGCCGCTTCCTATGAGGCGCGCGCCTTCGGCGTGCGTGGCGGCATGCCGGGGCGCAAGGCGCGCGAACTCTGCCCGCATTTGATCTTCGTCGGCGGCAATTTCAGCCATTACCAGCGGCTGGGCGATGCGGCGATCAAGGTGCTCGACGATTTTACGCCTGTAGTCGAGCGCATTTCCATCGACGAGGCGTTTGCCGACGTCGCCGGCTGCACGCATCTGTTCGGCTCGCCGCAGGAGATCGCGACAACCATCCGCCGCCGCGTGCGGGCCGAACTCGGCCTGCCGATCTCGATCGGCGTGGCGCGCACCAAGCATCTGGCCAAGATCGCCTCGCAGGTCGCCAAACCCGACGGGCTGGTGGTCGTCGAACCCGGCACCGAACTCGCCTTCCTGCATGATCTGCCGGTCGGACTGATGGGGGGCGTCGGCCCGGCGACCAGGGCGCGGCTGGCCGAGATCGGCGTCGAGACCATCGGTCAACTGGCCAGGACGCATGGCGGCGCGCTGACGCGCCTGCTCGGTCCCGCCGCCGGCGAAAAGCTCGCCGCCCTGTCCTGGAAC
>NZ_RZQP01000364.1:0-3828 GCF_003998165.1 Mesorhizobium sp. M7A.F.Ca.US.007.01.2.1
AGGATGGCGAACGCGTCAAGGTCGACGCCGACCGCGTCAAGCATTGGCTGGCGCATGGCGCCCAGCCGACCGACCGCGTGCTGCGCTTCCTCGACGAGGCCGGCCTTGTCAAGCGCGACGCCCGTTCCAACCCGAAGAAGGCCGAGCCGGGCAAGAAGGCGCAGGAACGCGCTGCTCTTCTGAAGAAGGCGCAGGAAGATGCCGCTGCTGCCGTTGCCGCCGCCGCGGCTGCACCGGCCGAGGCGGAAGCCGCAACCGCCGAATAAGTATTTGCTCTATCGCATCCAGGAAAACGGCGGGCCATGTGCCCGCCGTTTTTTCATTCGACCCTGTCTGTAAAAGCCGCCCGGTCAATAGCCGCGCGGGCAGCGGTCAATATAGACGCGGCCACGGCTATCGCGGTAGCGGCATTCGCCACGCTCGCTCGCCCGGCCGATCAGCGCGCCGGCAACAGCGCCGACGGCACCACCGACGACGGCGCCTTCAACCGGATCGCCGGCGACCGCCGCACCGACGGCAGCGCCACCGAGGCCGCCTACGGCCGCGCCTTTTTCCGTTTGCGAACAAGCGGCGAGCGGCACCAGCAGCGCCATCAAAAGCATCGTTTTCTTCATCGTCGTTCCTCTCCGATAGGAGCCGCCTCCGCCGCCGGGCGAATCTCTAACTCGCAACTCGGCGATTCGATCCCTGAGATATTGCCCGGCAAAGGGTTCAGGCTTCGAGTTGAAAGCGGTGCTTCGATCCGGATCTAACGGCTGAACGGGATCAGCGCGCGGAGCCTGGGATCGCGCAGATACAGGCCACCCCACAGGATAATGCCGAGATAGACGCCGAACAGAATGTGCGAGAACAGCGGGTTGTCGACGCGGACATTGGTGGCGATGGCGCCGCCCATATAGGCGGTGAGCAGGATGGCGCCGAGCACCGAGGTGCGCGGCAGCGCATAGAGAGCGGTCGAGATCAGGCCGATGACGCCAAGCATGCGCGCGACATTCGGATCGGCCGGCCAGCCAAGCGGCACCATCGTCTGGATGACGATATCGAGCGGCGGCAGCTTGATGGCGCCGTCGAAGATCATGAACAGCACGATGACGCCGCTGAGCGCGCGGCCGGTCCACAAAGCGCCCGGCGAGACGGGCGCGGTTTCGGAAATGCTCATGATGGTCCCTCCTGATGGTTCTATCCCCTTCTTGCTGGGGTCGAACCAAGGACGTGGCATGGAGCGGCGATCCGACAGCGGGGAGGATTCTTTTAATCCCGCTAAGCCCGCGCGCCTTTGCCTACGAAAAATAGAACTTTTCCGCCGGGATCATCTTCGGCGGCGTTTCGCCCAGCGCCTCGAACACCGAGATTTCGCAGACACGGCAGAGGCTGTCGAGAGCGAGGTCGTTGGCTTCGGTGCCGAACGGATCCTCGAGCTCTTCCGACAGCGCGTCGAGGCCGAAGAAAGTATAGGCGATCAGCGCGGTGAACAGCGGCGTCGCCCAACCGGTGGTCGAGATCAGGCCGATCGGCAGCAGCAGGCAGACGATATAGGCCGTGCGATGCACCAGCAGCGTGTAGGCGAACGGCAAGGGCGTACCGGCGATCCGCTCGCAGCCGGCCTGGATGGCCGCGACCGACGCGAGCCTCTCATCGAGGATACGAAAGCCGATCGTGTCGACGTCGCCCGCCAGGCGCTGCGCATTGGCACGCCGGCCCATCCGCCTGACCATCTCATCCGCCGGATTGGAAAAGGCTGCTGCCTTGTCCGCCTCGGCGTCGATGAAGGCACGGGCATCCTTCGTGCTGTCGATCTTGCGCAACTGCCCGCGCAGGAAATGACAGAAGGCGAGCGCTTCCATCAGCAAGGCGCGCTGTTCGGTCTGGTTCGGGATGAGGCTGGTGGTGGCGCGTGCCAGGTTGCGCATTTCGAAGACCAGCGCGCCCCACAGCTTGCGCGCCTCCCACCAACGGTCGTAGGCGGCGTTGTTGCGGAACGAGAGATAGATCGACAATGTCACGCCGACCAGGCCGAAAGGCGTGATGTTGAAGACGCTGAAATCAAGCTGGAACCGGCGCGCCGCGGCCAGGATGATCGCGGAATAAAGCGCGAAGCCCAATATCTGCGGCAGAATGCGTGGCACGACCGAACCGCGCATGATGAAGAACAGCTGCAGGAATGTGGGGCGCGGGCGAACGATCATCGAAGGCCTTTCACGGACCGGCACTGGCCCTCAGCTTCTCTATTGTGCGATGCGACAGCTCTGCAAGCCCAGCCGCCAGCGACATCGCCATGTCGTCCTTGCAGCGCCTGGACTATCGGCACGCGCCGGTCGCGGATATTGAAGAGCACGTGGGCTGCGGCCCGTTTTTTGCAGGCGAGGGAAGACAGATGGCCGGCGAAACCGATCTCAAGACACTGCTGGCGTCGATGACACCGGAGCTGCTCGCCGGCGCCTATGTCTTCGTCACGCTGGCACCCGGCGTCCCTCAGCCGGAAGGCGTTGAGCCGGTGATGGTGTTTCGCGAGCGCGAGGGTGTGACGCTGATCGTGACCGAGGAGGAGGCCAACGCCGCGGCACTGACCGCTTCGTTCCGCTGCCGGATGCTGACGCTGAACATCCATTCGTCGCTGGAAGCCGTCGGCTTCCTCGCCGCCATCACCACGCGCCTGGCCGCCGCCGGCATGGGCGTGAACCCGGTTTCGGCCTTTTATCACGACCATCTGTTCGTTCCCGCCGATAGGGCGGAGGAGGCACTGAAGCTGCTGATCGGGCTGGCCGAGGACAACCGAGTGTAGCGCATCGGCGAAGCTGCCGATCTCCCCCCTCGTGGGGGAGATTGGCCTTCATCAATGCTCCGCAAACCTTCAGCATCCCGGCCGAGGGCCGAGCCCGCGACCGCGGGCCAGCCGCGCTAGCGGCGGTGCGGCCCGTGAGCGAAAACTAGATCAGCCGTCAGGCCGCCTTCTTCTTCGGCTGGATCAGGCCGCGCTCGACCAAAAGCTCGGCGATCTGCACCGCGTTGAGTGCGGCGCCCTTGCGCAGATTGTCGGAGACGATCCACATCGACAGGCCGTTGTCGATGGTCGAATCCTCGCGGATGCGCGAGATGAAGGTGGCGTCCTCGCCGGCCGATTCCAGCGGCGTGATGTAGCCTCCGTCCTCTCGCTTGTCCAACACCTGGCAGCCTGGGGCTTCACGCAGGATATCCCGCGCGTCGTCGGCGGTGATCGGCTTTTCGAACTCGATGTTGACCGCTTCCGAGTGGCCGATGAACACCGGCACGCGCACGCAGGTCGCCGTCAGCTTGATCTTGGGGTCGAGCATCTTCTTGGTCTCGGCGACCATCTTCCACTCTTCCTTGGTGGAGCCGTCGTCGAGGAAGACGTCGATGTGCGGGATGACATTGAAGGCGATGCGCTTGGTGAACTTCTTGACCTCGACGCCATCGGCGACGAAGACCGCGCGGGTCTGGGTAAAGAGTTCGTCCATGCCTTCCTTGCCGGCGCCCGACACCGATTGATAGGTGGCGACGACGACGCGCTTGATGGTGGCGAAATCGTGCAGTGGCTTCAATGCCACCACCAGCTGCGCCGTCGAGCAGTTCGGATTGGCGATGATGTTCTTGCGCGTGAACAGCGAGATCGCGTCCGGGTTCACTTCCGGCACGATCAGCGGCACGTCCTGGTCGTAGCGGAAGGCCGACGAATTATCGATGACGACGCAGCCCTGCTTGCCGATCTTCGGCGACCATTCCTTGGAGACGCTGCCGCCGGCCGACATGATGCAGATGTCGGTGTCGGAAAAATCATACTGGTCGAGCGTCTTCACCTTCAGCGTGCGG
>NZ_RZQP01000365.1:0-3806 GCF_003998165.1 Mesorhizobium sp. M7A.F.Ca.US.007.01.2.1
GTCGGGGTCGAGCTGCCAGGCAGCGGCAGCCGCGGTCAGGAAGCCCACATGCCGGCCCATGACGATGCCGACATAGATGCCGGGCAGCGCGCGAAAATCGAGATCGACGGACAGGAAGGCGCCGGCGACGAACTCGGCCGCCGAAATGAAGCCCGGCGTGTGGTCGTTTTCCTCGAGATCATTGTCGATGGTTTTTGGCGCATGAACAAAGGCAATTGAGCCGCCGGCGGCGTCGGTCAGGATCTGCTGGGTACCCGACGTGTCGTTGCCGCCGATATATATGAAGGCGTCGGCGCCGGCCTTCTTCAGGCCGTTGAGGATGACATCGCAATAGGCGGCGTCGGGCTTGTCGCGCGTCGAGCCGAGGGCGGCGCTCGGCGTGCCGGCAATCAGCCGCAGGCGGTCTTCCGGAATGGCGGAAAGGTCGACATAATTGCCGTCACGGATGCCGCGCACGCCATGGATCGAGCCCAGCACCTTGGCACCGGGATGCCGCTTGCGGATCTCCAGCGTCGCCCCGACAACCGTCTGGTTGATGACGGCGGTTGGGCCGCCGCCCTGCGCGATGACAAACGTTCCAGCCATGCTTGATTTCTCCCGGCGCGATGGTTTTCAAGGCACCTTGGCCTGTCTTGCCGCATCGCGCAACGGGAGTTTCGAGCGGCGCCAACACGCCCCATAAGCGTCAGACGACGACGACCGGATTTTTCTTGGAGACGCGGCTGTAGAGGTCGATGATGTCCTGGTTGATCAGGCGCACGCAGCCCGACGACATCGCTTGCCCGATGCTCCACCATTCGGGCGAGCCGTGGATGCGATAGCCGGTGTCCTTGCCGTCCTGGTAGATGTAGAGGGCACGCGCGCCGAGCGGATTGGTGAGGCCGCCGGGCTGTCCGGCCTGCCATTTCACCAGTTCAGGCTTGCGGGCGATCATCTCCGGCGGCGGCGTCCAGGTCGGCCATTCCCGGCCGTACTGGATATTGGCGCGGCCGGACCAGCGGAAACCGTCCTTGCCGATGCCGACGCCGTAGCGAATGGCATCGCCACCCGGCTGGACGAGATAGAGCATGCGCTCCTTGAGATGGACGACGATGGTGCCGGGCGCCTCGCCTGTCGTGTCGACGACGATCTGGCGGCGGAATTCCGGCTTGACCTTCAGATACGGCACTTCCGGCACGTTGAAGCCGCCGTCGGTCAGCCCGGCATACATGACGCCGGGGCTGGTGATGTTCTTGTCGACGCTGATGCTTGGCCGGATCGGCCGCACGGAACCCGTGGTGACGTCGTCGAGCTCGAGCGCCGGCAGTCCGCCGCCCGAGGTCGAGCAACCGGCGGCGCTCAGCAGCGCAAGCGCCCCTGCCCCGGACAGGATGGCGCGGCGGGAAAGATGATGATCGGTTTCGATTGCGTCGCCATTTCGCGGCGGCGTCAGACCTTGCGGCAACTCACGCATATACCCAGACCCTACGCTGTCGGCGGGAAGCACGGTCCGGCCGGATAGCAGGCATTTTCCTCATTCATGGTTGATAAAGCGTGAAGACCTTGCACAGCCTGCATTTGCGCATGGCCTTGGCGATGTTCGACCTTCTTGCCTGAACTTGAACAAAGGCTGCTGCACAAAAAGACCTCGGTCGGGTCATATTCCCGGCGCCGGCGTCTCCTACTCCTCGAACCATCAGCGAGGGGCCTCCATGTGCAAGACCTTAAAAACCGACATCAAGCTTTTTGCCGCTGCCATTGTCGCGGCGGCAACCGTTCTCGGTGCCAATGTCAGCCCGGCCGATATCGTGAGCACGCTGAGCGGCGCGAACTGACACCGATCTGCCGCTGGCGCAGTTAGGGAAATCGCCTCTTTACATTCTCCCGGGCCTAAGGATTTATCCTCTTCTTTAAGCTCAAAGGAGACGAGCATGTCCTTCGAAAACTGGGCCGCCTTCGCTGCCGCATCGACGATCCTTCTCATCATTCCGGGACCGACCATCCTTCTCGTCGTGTCCTATGCGCTGGGCCAGGGCTGGCGTACCGCTCTGCCGATGGCCGTCGGCGTGGCGTTGGGGGATTTCACTGCGATGACGTTGTCGATGCTGGGTATCGGTGCGCTGCTGGCGGCCTCGGCGACCGTCTTCACCATCCTGAAGCTGATCGGCGCCGGTTATCTGATCTATCTTGGCGTGAAACTGTTTCGCGCCGGCGGCGCGTTGAAGGCCGAACCGCGCACCGACGCGGTCTCCTCGGCCAAGATGATGGCGCACGCCTGGCTCGTCACCGCGCTCAACCCGAAAAGCATCACGTTCTTCGTTGCTTTCCTGCCGCAGTTCCTCGACCGGCACGCCGATTTCTGGACGCAGATGCTGATCTTCGAGACGACCTTCCTGGCGCTCGCCTTCGCCAATGCCTTCGGCTATGCGCTGATCGCGGCACGCGCACGCAACGTGGTGCGCAATCCCAAGGCGATCCGCATCTTCAACCGCACCGGCGGCACGCTGCTGGTCGGCGCCGGCATCGCCACGGTGGCGATGCGTTCCAGCAATTAAGCTGTCTTTTTGATCATGATCCCGAAACTGGTTTTCGGGATCATGACCGGCCTTACCATTTGACGCTGAAGCCCAGATTGCCTTCGAGGATCCGACGCTTGTCGCCACCGAGATTGGTGGTGTAGTCGCCGGTGGCGAAGATGCTGACCTTGTCCGTCACCTTGGCAATCACGCCGCCGCCGAACTCGAACGAGGTCGATCTGCCCTCGGTCGAGATGTCGGTGGTGTCGAAATTGACATGGCTGGTGCCGCCGAAATCGTGCCAGATGTTGGCCTTGAGATACGGCTGCAGCGCCATGCCATTGATCGCTGTTTCGCCTTGCAGCCGTGCGCCGAGCCGGCCGGTCACGCTGCCGTCCGTATCGAAGGAAACCGAAGCAAAGCGGTCCGACGCATCGTCGAGCGACAATTGCTGCCAGACCAGTTGCGCCTGCGGTTCAAGCGTCCAGCCTTGCGCCAGCGCGATGGGATAGCCGCCTTCCAGCGAAGCGGCGACGCCGGTCCCGCCGACGTCGATGCCAATGTCGCGCGACGATGTTGCGTTGCCGCCGAAGAAGGTGGCCATGAGGACGCCGTCCAGGTACCAGCCACCCTGACCGATCCGGGTCCAGTAGCCGCCGATACTGGTGCCGTTGATATCCATGCTGCCGACGGACAGATTGTCCCTGCCCAGCGCCTGGCCGCGCACGTCGCCATTCATGCTGGCATAGGCGACGAACAGGCCGGCGCGATCGGTCTGGCCCGACGCGGTTTCGCGGCCGAACAGATCGAAGCCCGCCTGGAGGCCGAACAGGGTGCCGTCAAAGGACGGCGATACCGTTCCTGAATAGGCCATCTTGCTGTCCTGACCGAAGATGCGGCCCCAGACCGGCGACAGCTCGGTGTTCGACAACAGGCTCTGCTCGCCGCGCCGTTCGTGGAATGTGCCGAGCGTCGTCATCGCCAGATGTTCGGCGACCGGCGGCAAGGCCGAATAGACCGGAACCTCGATGCGATAGAGCAGGATTTCCTCGCCCGCCGCCGGTGTCGGCAGGTCGGGCACCTCAGTTGGCACCACCGGCGGTGGCGGGGGCGGATCCGCCACTGGTGCCGGTGGTGGTGCCGGTGGTGTCGCGGGCGGCGGATCGGTCGGCACGACCGGCGGCGCCGGATCAACCGGATCGGGATCGCCGGGGGTGGATTCCGGCGGAGGCGGCGGCGCAGGGTCGATGGGCGGCGGCGGCGGCGGTTCGGCCGCCGGCGGCTCAGGTGCCGGCGGCGGAGCAGGCTCCA
>NZ_RZQP01000366.1:0-3770 GCF_003998165.1 Mesorhizobium sp. M7A.F.Ca.US.007.01.2.1
GCCAATGGGTGAGCGTGAAGCCAAGAACGCTGCGAAAGGCGCTCGCGCGCAAATCGATCTTGAAACGAGCCATGATGTCATTCGGGCACAAACGAGCCCGATCCCAGTAGGTCGAAAATTGAAGAAGCCGCGCAAGGGCCAATGATTGCCCGGAAGCGGAGTGGCATATTTGGCGTCTCGCCCATAACCGGGCGGCGATCGGCATCGGCATAAGCCTGCGCTCGATCCGGCATCGGCACGAAGGGCAAACCTTCGCGGAGCGCCGGATGAGACCTAGGCTTCGCGGCCTCGCATTACCATGTGAAATACTGCCATTCGGACCTCCCGCAAGACAATTGCGGAGCGGTTCTTATAGAGACGCTCCGATGCACCGCCAAGACGGGCTGACGCCAAAAGCGTATCTGGTCCAACCACTGCGATTATTTTGCAACAATGGCGGGCAAGCCGCGCCTCATTCAGGAACGCGATCCAAGCGCATGTAGCGGCCATCGGTCGATGGCTTGAACCCGAGCTTTTCATACATGCCATGGGCATCGCTGGTCGACAGGCTCCAATGGAAAACGGTCCTGACCTCCGGATGATCGATCAGGACCTGGACGAGCCGGCTTCCTATGCCCTGCCCGCGATTCTCCGGCCAGATGATGATATCGGCGAGATAGGCGAATACGGTGCGGTCGGTGATCGCCCGGCCGAAGCCGACTTGCCTGCCATCGACATAGGCGCCGACGCAAAGCGAGTTGGCAAAGGCGCGGCGATGGACTTCGTCAGTGCGTCCGGCGCCCCAATAGCTTGCCATCAACAGGTCCGATGTCGCACGGAAATCGATCCGTGACATGTCGAAGCTGATCTCACAATCGGGCATGGTTGTCTCCGGCCGCGCCGCGTGCGCTTTCGGTACCTAGCTGCGATCCCTGAAACGATTGGTGATGGGGTAGCGGCGGTCGCGGCCAAAATTCTTTTTCGTGATCTTCACGCCCGGCGCCGCCTGCCGTCGCTTGTATTCTGCGATGTAGAGCAGGTGCTCGATGCGGGTCACCGTCGCCCGGTCATGGCCGCGCGCGACGATGTCGTCGACACCCATCTCATTCTCGACCAGGCATTCGAGGATATCGTCCAGCACCGGATAGGGCGGCAGCGAATCCTGGTCGGTCTGGTTCTCGCGCAATTCCGCCGACGGCGCCTTGTCGATGATGTTCTTCGGGATCACCTCGCCCGAGGGTCCCAGCGCGCCCGGCGGCACGTGGCTGTTGCGCCAGCGCGACAGCGCGTAGACCTGCATCTTGTAGAGGTCCTTGATCGGATTGAAGCCGCCATTCATGTCGCCATAGAGCGTGGCATAACCGACCGACATCTCGCTCTTGTTGCCGGTGGTGACGACCATCGAGCCGAACTTGTTGGAGATCGCCATCAGGATGGTGCCGCGCGCGCGGCTCTGCAAATTCTCCTCGGTGATACCTTCCTTGGTGCCTTCGAACATCTGCGTCAGCGCGTGCAGGAAGCCCTCCACGGGTTCGAAGATGGGCACGATGTCATAGCGGCAGCCGAGAGCGCGGGCGCAATCCTCGGCATCTTTGAGCGAATCCTTCGAGGTATAGCGGTAGGGCATCATCACCGCGCGCAGCCGTTCCTCGCCGAGCGCATCGACGGCCAGCGCCGCGCAGATCGCCGAATCGATGCCGCCGGACAGACCAAGCACGACGTTCTTGAAGCCGTTCTTGTTGACGTAGTCGCGCAGGCCCAGCATGCAGGCGCGATAGTCGGCCTCCTCCCGGTCCGGGATTTTCGACATCGGCCCTTCCGAGCAGACCCAGTGATCGCCTTGTCTCTTCCAGGTGGTGACGTCGACCGCTTCCTCGAACTGGCTCATCTGGAAGGCAAGCGTCTTGTCGGCGCCAATGGCAAACGAAGCGCCGTCGAAGATCAGCTCGTCCTGGCCGCCAAGCTGGTTGGCATAGATCATCGGCAGCCCACATTCGATGACCTGGCGGATGACGACCTGGTGGCGGACATCGATCTTGGCGCGATAATAGGGTGAGCCGTTCGGCACCAGCAGGATTTCCGCCCCGCTTTCGGCCAGCGTCTCGCAGATATCGACATCGCCCCAGATGTCCTCGCAGATCGGAATTCCGATGCGCACGCCGCGGAAATTGACCGGCCCCTGGATCTCGGGTCCGGCCTGGAAGACGCGCTTCTCGTCGAACTCGCCGTAGTTCGGCAGATCGAGCTTGTAGCGTTCGGCGATGATCTTGCCGCCGTCGGCGAAGATGATCGAATTGTGCGTGCCGCTCTTGCGCTTCAACGGCGTGCCGATGATGACGCCGGGACCGCCATCCGCGGTGTCGGCGGCAAAGTCCTGTGCCGCCTTTTCGCAGGCTTTCAAAAAGGCCGGCTTCAGCACCAGATCCTCCGGCGGGTAGCCGGCGAGGAAAAGCTCGGTATAGAGCACGAGATCGGCGCCCTGACGTGCGGCATCCGCCCTCGCCTCGCGGGCTTTGGCGAGATTGCCTGATATGTCGCCGACAGTCGGATTGAGCTGGGCGACGGCGATGCGCAGGATGTCGAGCTTCTTGGTCATGCCTGCTGACTTAGCGCGGCAAAATTGCTCGGGCAATGGCGTTCGTTTGGACCAATTCGGAGCAAATGACGAATGTCATTCGTGTCCGGACCGATCGATTCGATCGTGTTGACCGATCGACGAATGCCGATCGTGGCAAGCGACCACGTTTCAGTCGTCGCCCATATATTCGCGCAGCGCTTGCGGCGAATGGTTCTCGCCGATCGACATCGCCAGGATGCGTGAAATATGGCGGCGCGGCAGATGCGTCTCCGCTGCCCATTGATTGATTTGCCTCTGGATCTTGTCCAGGTCCTTCTTCGAAGTCGGGCTTTCGGCGATGTCGAGGCCGGCGTCGCGCAACGCCGCGGCCATATCGCCCGAGATGACGAACGCATCCCACCCCAGCCAGCGCAGGAAATACTGGCCCGTATTGCCGCCCAGCCGGCTGCCATGCTTGCCGAGCCAGGCCATCAGCCCGACCTGGTCATCATCGGGCCATTCCGCAAGGAATTTGCCGAAACCGCCATATTCCTTCGACACACGCTCGACAAAGGCAGCATTGTCGCGAACGGATCTGATCTTCTGCGGGTTGCGTACGATGCGCTGGTCGGCCGTCAGATCGTGCCAGAAATCATCGGGCTGGAACAACAGCCGCTTCGGCTCAAAGCGCAGAAACGCCTCCTCGAAGCCAGGCCATTTCTGCTCGATGACGCGCCAGACGAAACCGGCGGCGAAGACGCGCTCAGCCATAATGGAGAGAATGCGGTCATCGGGGATGTCAGCCACGGCGGCATTGTCAGGCGCCGGACCAAGCAGCGACGTCAGTTCCTCTTCGCCGCCCTTACGTTTTGCGGCGCGAGCGCGAATTTTCTTGAAATCGGCCATTGGTCCCTCGGCAACTGGAATCAATCTAACACTTCCCGTGCGAGCCGGCAGCCTCTACCTCTTACGGCAAGCCTAAGACCCTGGAGATGGCCATGAACAAGACGATCGACGATCTGGCGAACCGCTGGCTCAAGCGGCGGCCGGACGGCCTCAGCCAGCTCGAAAGCCGGGTGCTGCAATCGACGCTCGAACGCACCACCATCTCGCGCGACACCAACAAGGCCGTTGCCTTCCACCAGACCTTCGGCGACCGGCTTGCCGATACGATCGCCCGCATCGGCGGGTCATGGTCCTTCATCCTGACCTTCATCGCCTTTCTGGTCCTATG
>NZ_RZQP01000367.1:0-3754 GCF_003998165.1 Mesorhizobium sp. M7A.F.Ca.US.007.01.2.1
TGCTTGAACGCCGTCACCACCTTCTTGGACGTCGCTTCGGGGTCGTCCGAATTGGCGATCCGTTGCGCTGCCTGGCTGCTCGCTCCGTTGATCAGTCGCGAGGCCGTCTCGGGGTCGAGGCTCGAGACAACGACCCCCTCCTCCTGCAGCGCGGTCAGATGGTCGGTCATTGACACGATGCACGCACTGGCATTCGGCCATTGCGCTGGATCCCCCAGCACGGCCGGGCCATCCCGGAACATGATGCGCTGGATTTCCGGCTCCAGCGCCATCTCGATATAGGTCGAGCACTCGTCGACGAAATGCTGCCAGCGGGTCGGCGCTCTCGACGCGACCTCATTGATGCGCGCCGCCATCTCGCCGTCGATCTGGGCTATGACCGCCTGCAGCAGCCCCTTCTTGTCGCCAAAATGATGATAGAGCGCGCCGCGCGTCAGCCCGGCCGAAGCGGTGAAATCATCCATCGAGGCTTCCGCATAGCCTGTTGTGCCGAAGGCATGGCGGGCCGCCGCGATCAGCTTTGCGCGCGTCTCGGCGATCATCTCCTTGCGGGGTCTGTGCATGGCTTCTGGCCCTATTCACATACGTAACGTATGCCAATTGACATACGCGGCGTATGCTCTATTTAACAATCATACGCTTCGTATGTAATTGCCGAATCGTCCTTTGTCGAGGAACCACCCATGCAAAATCCCTATTCGGAAATCTTTCGTGCCCCCGGAGCCAAGGGCTTTGCGGCCGCCGGATTCATGGCGCGCCTGCCGATCGCCATGGCGCCCATCGGCATCGTGGCGATGCTGTCGCAGACGCGTGGCGAATACTGGCTGGCCGGAGCCGTCTCGGCAACATACGCTCTGGCCAACGCTTTCGTTGCGCCGCAGATATCGAGACTGGTGGACCGCCTGGGCCAGACACGGATCGTCGTGCCCACCACCATCATCGCGGTGCTGGCTTTCGCCGTCCTGATAGCGGCGGCCAACCAGGACTGGCCGGTGTGGACGCTGTTCGTGTCGGCCCTACTGGCCGCGGCCATGCCAAGCATGCCGGCGATGGTGCGGGCGCGCTGGACAGAGATTTTCCGCGGACGGCCGCAGATGAACACCGCATTCGCCTTCGAGTCCGCGGCCGATGAACTGGTCTATATCGCCGGGGCATCGCTATCGGTCGGTCTCAGTGCTGCCCTGTTCCCGGAAGCCGGCGTTCTGGTGAGCACATTATTTCTCGCATTCGGATCAGCGGCCTTCATCCTGCAACGCTCGACGGAGCCGCAAGTGCGGCCGGTGGACCATGGCTCAAGCGGCTCGGCGATCCGCCTGCGGCCGGTTCAGATCATCACCTTCGCCCTGATCTTCATCGGCGCGACCTTCGCGACGACGGAAGTCAGCACCGTGGCGATCACCAAGGAGCTTGGCCAGCCCGGCGCCGCCAGCCTTGTCATCGGCGTTTACGCGCTGGGATCGTTCGTGCTCGGCATCATCGTCGGCGCGCTCAGCCTGAAGGCGCCGCTGCAACGCCAGTTGGCCATCGCGGTCGCCCTCGTCGCGCTCGGCACGCTGTTGCCGCTCACCGCCGACACCGTGCCACTGCTGGCGCTGACCGTGTTCATCAGCGGCGTGGCGATCTCGCCGACCTTCATCACCGCCTTCGGCCTGATCGAGCGGCATGTGCCGGAGGCGATGCTGACCGAAGGCATTACCTGGGTCATGACCGGCATCGGCATCGGCATGGCACTCGGCTCGTTCGCGGCCGGCGCGGTGGTCGATGCGTTCGGTGCCCAGAACGGGTTCTGGGTCTCTGTGGCTTCAGGCATGATCGCGCTGGCCACGGTGCTGCTTGGCCAGCGCAGCCTTGCCACGGCTGAGTGCGAGATGGACGGATGCGAAGCAGCCGCGATTGCTGCGGAATAGTTCCGGCGCGCCCGGGCCTTAGGCCGGGCGCGCCGCTCTAGGCGGCCGGGCCTGAAATATTGACTCTTCTTGGGTGCGCCAATGCCAAAACTATCGTTGGCGCCCCATGCAACATCACCTCTTTTTCGAAGACGAAGCCACATTTCTCCAGCACCCGTCGCGAAGCCGGATTGGCGGGGCGGACGAGGCCGACAACCCGATCGGCACGCAAGGGGCCGAACGCGGTGCGCAGTGCTTCCATCACCAATTCCGTGGCATAGCCATGTCCCCAGCTCGCCGGATGAAGATGATAGGACAGGTTCAGACCGTCGAAATCCGCCGATACCGTGACGCCGCCGAAGCCGACCAGCTTTTCGTCCGCCTCGACCGCCCAGCGGCCAAAGCCGTGCTTGTCCCAATGGCCGATGTCGCGCGTCAGCCGCGCGGCGCTCTGCTGGGGTGTATCCGGAACAGGGTCGGGGCGATGCGCAACAAGTTCCCGGCGCGAAAAGAGATCGATCAGGAAATCCAGATCAGTCTCTTCTGGGCGGCGCAGCAAAAGCCGCTCGCTGCGCTGGCTGGTAGGCAGGGACGCATTCATCCGTCTTCTCCGGCAACCGGATCGGCGGGAGGCTCAGAGGATCTCCGTCTTGGCGATGTGGATGCCAAAACCTTCGAGGCCGACATAGTGGCGTTCGCGCGAGGCGATCAGGTTGATCGAGGAGATGCCGAGATCCTTGAGGATCTGGGCGCCTAGCCCGATCTCGCGCCACTCGTTTTCGCGGCGGCGCGCCTCTTCGTGATCCTCGCGGTCGCCGCTTGCCGGCCGCTTGCGCTCCTGATGCGCAACGCCGACGGAGCCTTCTCTGAGATAGACGATGACACCGCGCCTGCGCTCGCCCATTGTCTTCATGATGGCGTCGAGCCGGTGGCTGGTGCCGAAGACATCGGTCACCACATCCTCGGAATGCAGACGCACCGGCACGTCCTCGCCGTCACGAATGTCGCCGAAGACGATGGCGACGTGATGCATGGAGTCCCACGGCAGCGTGTAGGTGAAGACCTGTGCCTTGCCGCCGAGCGTGTCGATTTCCGAGCAGGCGACGCGTTCGACCAGCGTTTCCTTGCGCTGCCGGTAGGCGATGAGGTCGGCGACCGAAACCTGCTTGAGGCCATGCTCCTCGGCGAAAGCCTGCACCTGCGGACCGCGCTTGACGGTGCCGTCATCATTGACCAGCTCGGAAATGACACCGACCGGCGGCAGGCCGGCGAGCTTGCACAGATCGACCGCTGCTTCGGTATGGCCTGAGCGCATCAGCACGCCGCCTTCGCGCGCAATCAGCGGAAAGATGTGGCCGGGCCGGACGAAATCCGAGCCACCGACATTGCCGTTGGCAAGATTGCGAACGGTCAAAGTGCGATCTTCGGCCGAGATGCCGGTCGTGGTGCCATGCTTGAAATCGACGCTGACGGTGAAAGCGGTGGTGTGGGCGGAATCGTTGTCGGCGACCATGGGGGCAAGGTTCAGCCGCTTGGCTTCTTCGCGCGGCATCGGCGTACAGACGATGCCGGAGGTGTGGCGTACGATGAACGCCATCTTTTCGGGCGTGCAGTGGACAGCGGCGACGATCAGGTCGCCCTCGTTCTCGCGCCCGTCATCATCCATGACGACGACGATCTCGCCGCGTTCGAAAGCACGCAGGGCTTCGACGATTTTCTTCTGGTCGTAAGGCATAAGTGCTCGCTTTGCTCGCAGGGGAATAAGGGAGTAGGGCAGTAAGGGAGTAGGGAAAAGCAAAAAGATTTGGCCGGCCGGGCTAAGAGCGCAACATATTCCCCTATTCCCCTATTCCCCTATTCCCCTATTC
>NZ_RZQP01000368.1:0-3687 GCF_003998165.1 Mesorhizobium sp. M7A.F.Ca.US.007.01.2.1
ATGCGGCGCCTCAAGACGAAGCCGGCGCGCAGGGCGTTGGAGTGGGCACGCCACGCCGCCCGCCAGGCCGGCATTGCGGGGCTCATCGCTGAAGTCGACCGCGCATTCCTGGCGCTGGACACGCCGGCGGCGCGGCTGATCGCGGCTGGCGAGCAGCGCCCGTTGCTGCTTGAGGACGTCGAGGCGTTGCAGGCGTCGCCGGCGCTGCTGGTCGATAATTTCCGATATGTCGTGCGCCAACAGGAGAAAACGGTCTCGCTGGCCACGCGCCCGGTTCTGTTCGCGCTGGCCCGTACGCTCGCCGAAGCGTGGCCAGGCGATGTGTCCAGGGCGACGCTGATCGCGCAAGCCTTCGGCGGCAGGCACGCCGATGAATCGCATCGGGCGCGGCTGCGGGTCGAGATCGGCCGGCTGCGCACCGAATTGCGGGGCTTGGCCGACATCGGCGCCACCAGCCAGGGCTTCGCGCTGGCGCCGCGCCAGGCACGCGAGGTGCTGGTGCTGGCGCGGCCGATCGAGGAGCGGCACGCGGCGGTGCTGGCTTTCCTTGCCGACGGTGAATCCTGGGCGAGTTCGGCGTTGGCGCTGGCGCTTGGCACCGGGCAGCGCAGCGTGCAGCGGGCGTTGGAGCAGCTTGGCGAGGCCGGCAAGGTGCAGTTTTTCGGTCACGGCCGGGCGCGCCGCTGGATGACGCCTCCACTGGTGGGATTCACGACCACCTTGTTACTCCCGGCCCCGCTGCCGAACGGTTAGGAAGTGACATCGGATCTCAATGAGGACAAGGACATGAAACAGTCAACGGCCGAAATCCTGCGCGAATACGGACCCTTTGCCGATGTGGAGAGGGTGCATGGGGTGAGCTTTGACGGCAGCAATGTCTGGTTTGCCTCGGGCGAGAAGCTGAACGCCTTCGATCCGGAGAGCGGGCAGAACCTGCGCTCGATCGATGTCGCGGCGCATGCCGGCACCGCCTGGGACGGCCAGCATTTCTTCCAGCTTGCCAACGACCTGATACAGAAGATCGACCCTGATACCGGCCAGGTGTTGGCGACTATTCCGGCGCCCGGTGGTGGCGGCGATTCCGGGCTGACCTGGGCCGAAGGAACGCTCTGGGTGGGACAATACCGCGAACGCAAGATCCACCAGGTCGACCCGGAAACCGGTGCGATCCTGCGCACCATCGAATCCAACCGCTTCGTCACCGGGGTGACATGGGTCGAGGGCGAGCTGTGGCACGCCACCTGGGAAGGCGACCAGAGCGACCTGCGCCGCGTCGACCCGAAATCAGGCAAGGTTCTGGAGAAGCTCGACATGCCGGCCGGGATGGGCGTGTCGGGGCTGGAATCCGATGGCGGCGACCGCCTTTATTGCGGCAGCACATCCGCCGGGGTGGTGCGGGCGGTGCGCCGGCCGCGGTGAGGATGCGGCCGACGCCGAAGTCACACTTGCAGGCGCACTTCACACGGCAATTTGTCCGCTGTCGGCTGGCCGTTGCCCCTTGTCGGACCTAGATAGGCTGTGCGCCGGGCGGACGCCCGGCCCAGCTTTGCAAAGGATCCCTCATGCCTGAACAGCCCACCATGCCCGAACAGATTGCATTGAACGACGGCTCCGCCATTCCCCAACTCGGCCTCGGTGTGTGGCAGGTCGACCAGGACATCACCGCCGACGTGGTGGGTTGGGGCATCGAGGCCGGCTATCGCCTGATCGACACCGCCGAAGGCTATCAGAACGAGGAAGGGGTCGGAGAGGCGATCCGCAGTGCCGGCGTGCCGCGGGCTGAGCTGTTCATCACCTCGAAACTGCGCAACGGCGCGCACCAGCGCGATGCGGCCTTGCGCGCCTTCGACGAGACGATGGAGAAGCTCGGCGTCGAACAGATCGACCTGTTCCTGATCCACTGGCCTGTGCCCAGCCAGGACAAATATGTCGAGGCCTGGAAGACGCTGGTCGAACTCAGGCAGGCCGGCCGCATCAAATCGATCGGCGTTTCGAACTTCAACCAGGACCATCTGGAGCGGATCATCGGCGAGACCGGTGTGACGCCCGTCGTCAACCAGATCGAGCTGCATCCCCAGTTCCAGCAGCGCGGTGTCAGGGACTTTCATGCCAAGCACGACATCCGTATCGAAAGCTGGAGCCCTCTGGGCAGCGGCCGGCTGCTCGGCGATCCGACCATTGCAGGCATCGCCAAAAAACATGGCAAGTCCGTCGCACAGGCGATCATCCGCTGGCATCTCCAGGAGGGGCTGATCGTCATTCCAAAGTCGATCCGCAGGGATCGCATCGCCGCCAATTTCGATGTCTTCGATTTCGAACTGGATGCGCAGGACCTGCAGACGATCCGCGGCATGGATTCGCCCGAGGGCCGCAACGGACCCAACCCCGCCACAGCCGCGTTCCTGTTCTGAGAGGCAAGTTTTAACGAGCTGGCAACGAAACTGCTAATCTCCCCCACGAGGGGGGAGATTGGCAGCTTTGCGGCTTTCGCCAATTTCTTGCGCCCCTCAAATCCCGGACCCATCCAACTGCTGGGCGTCTTCGCCTTCCCAGGGCGCCGGCATCGACGCGCGGCTAAGGTTGGCGGTGGGCAGCGGCATCCAGCATTTCAGTTCCGGGTCGGCGTATTCGATGACGCGCCCGGGCGAAGAGTCCGACGCGCGCCAGCCTTCCGAGGCGAACTGGTCGGCACGCGACCAATAGGCAAGGTCGACTTCCGCCGGTCCCTGCTCGGACGGACGCACAGTGACCAGGATGCGGCTGCCGTCCTTCGGCGCCGTCGACATGTGGCGCCACCGTTCGGGCTCGTCCATCGCATTCCTCCTCGCACTCGTAGCGTTGGGAGGAGTGTCGCCTCGTGGTCCGAAGGGGTCAACCCAAAGTTTGCGCCAGGCATCGGCTGATGACCCCTCCAGACGGTGCCTGCACAGTTGTGCGCAACACGCCGCGGGCGGTCATGCACGCTCGACGGGCCGTGACCCAGTTGATAAGCCCGTCTGCGAAAGGAGCGCCTGAGTCGAGATGACCGTTGCGATCGAGATGGGACAGACGACCGCAGGCGCCCCGGCGAAGCTGGATCTCGAGGAACTGCTCGCGACGCGCCTTTTGGTGCAGGGCAATTCGGGCTCCGGCAAGTCGCATCTGCTGCGGCGCCTGCTGGAGCAGAGCGCGCCCTGGGTGCAGCAGACCATCATCGATCCCGAGGGCGACTTCGTTTCGCTGGGCGACCGTTACGGCCATCTGGTGATCGATGCCGAGCAGCATACCGAGCGCGGCCTGCAGGCGGCAGGCGAGCGGGCGCGCATGCATCGCGTCTCCACCGTGCTCAATCTCGAAGGGCTCGACGCCGAGAACCAGATGCGGCGTGCCGCCGCCTTCCTCGGCGGGCTGTTCGAGGTCGCCCGTGACCACTGGTACCCGATGCTGGTGGTGGTGGACGAGGCGCAGCTGTTCGCGCCGGCGGTGGCCGGCGAGGTTTCCGACGAGGCGCGAAAGCTCTCGCTCGGCGCGATGACCAATTTGATGTGCCGTGGCCGAAAGCGCGGGCTGGCCGGCATCATCGCCACCCAGCGGCTGGCAAAGCTCGCCAAGAACGTCGCCGCCGAGGCGTCCAACTTTCTCATGGGCCGCACCTTCCTCGATATCGACATGGCGCGTGCCGCCGACCTTCTGGGCATGGAGCGGCGC
>NZ_RZQP01000369.1:0-3643 GCF_003998165.1 Mesorhizobium sp. M7A.F.Ca.US.007.01.2.1
GGGTTATGCGATCGGCCAATGTCAGGCGGATGTCCACGTCGGGATAGGCGGCGAGAAAGCCGGTGACGACCGGCAGCACGTGCAGGCGGCCAAAGACGACCGGCGCGGTGATGGCCAGTTCGCCGGTCGGAACACTGTATTCGCCGGCGGCCGTGCGTTCGGCCTCGCCGACGTCGTCCAGGATGCGGCGGCAGGCGGCAAGATAGGCCTGGCCGGCATCGGTCGGTGTCAGCCGTCGCGTCGAACGATTCAGGAGGCGTGTGTTCAGATGGCGCTCGAGATCGGAAATCTTGCGGCTGACCGTCGCCAGCGGAATGCCGAAACGGCGGCTGGCCGCGGAAAGGCTGCCGGCGTCCACCGCGGCGACAAAGAGCGACATGGCCTCGAGACGATCCATAGCTTCTTCCGAAAAATGGAAGGACAAGTTACGAATATGCCACCTGCCTTTGAATGATGGAAGGCTTATATTCCAGTCTGTCGGCCCTGCCTGCAGCATGGCCTCGCACAGGAGTTGCCATGTCCGAAGCCCGCCCGCCGCTGCCGCCGTTTACCGCCGAGACCGCAGCGCAGAAGGCGCGCATGGCCGAGGATGCCTGGAATTCACGCGATCCAGCGCGGGTCGCGCTCGCCTATACAAAGGACAGCCGCTGGCGCAACCGCGCCGAATTCCTGCAAGGCCGCGACGCCATCCAGGCCTTCCTGACGCGCAAATGGAGCCGCGAGCTCGACTACCGGCTGATCAAGGAGGTCTGGGCCTTCCACGGCAACCGCATCGCCGTGCGTTTCGCCTATGAATGGCACGACGACAGCGGTTCATGGTTCCGCAGCTACGGCAACGAGAACTGGGAATTCGACGAACACGGGCTGATGCGTCTGCGCATCGCCAGCATCAACGACCTGCCGATCAGCGAGGCAGATCGCAAGTATCACTGGCCGCTCGGCCGGCGGCCGGACGACCACCCGACACTGTCGGAGCTCGGACTTTAGCATCTTGCCGCAAGGAAGCTTTCGATGAACGCGCATGCTTTCACCAGCGACGTCGCCTTCACGCCGACCGTCAAGGCGATCCAGGCCCGCAAGGGCTCACGTCAGTCCTACGCCCGCGTCGAGGAGCGTGGCGGCTGGCAGGCCGGCATCACCCCGGACCTTGCCGCCTTCATCGAAATGCAGACCAGCGTCTTCCTGTCGACCGCCAACCGCGAGGGGCAGCCCTATGTCCAGCATCGCGGCGGGCCGGCCGGCTTCGTCAAGGTGCTGGATGAACATACGATCGGCTTCGCGGATTTTTCCGGCAACCGGCAGTTCATCACGCAGGGCAATCTGGCCGACAATCCAAGGGCGTTCCTGTTCCTGATCGACTATATGCACCGCCAGCGCATCAAGCTCTGGGGCACCGCGCGCGTCGTCGAGAACGATGCCGAACTGATGGCGAAGCTGATGCCGCAAGGCTACAGAGCGCGCGCCGAGCAGGTCGTCCTGTTCACGGTCTCGGCCTGGGATGCCAATTGCCCGCAGCATATTCCACAACGGTTCGAGGCAGCCGACGTCGCGGCGGCACTCGGCGAGCGGGACAAGCGTATCGAACGCCTTGAGCAGGAGATCGCACGGCTCAGGGGAAATTCGGGCGCGGCCGCAGGGGAATAATCAGCCGCCGGCCGCGGTTTCGGCCAGCGCGATGCCGTTGGGCGTCGGCTTGACAGGCACGATGCCGCGCGCCAGCGCAAGCAGATATTTGTTGTATTCGGTGAACAGCACGCGCAATGCCCGCGGCTTGGTCAGCCAGCCGCCATTGTCGAGGTTGGAATTGACCACCGGATAGGGCTCGAGCTTGGCGCCATGCAGCAGCCTGCCCATTTCCAGCAGGCTGCGCGGCATATGATAATTGTTGGTGACGAGGATCACCGTGCCATAGGCGTGGCTCTCGACCCATTTGGCGCTTTCCTCGGCATTGCCGATCGTGTCGAGCGCGGCGCGGTCGATGTCGACGCAACAGGAGAACAGATTCTTGTCGCCGCCGGTTGCCGCCTGCAGCTGGCGACGGCTGGCCGAAGGATGCACGCCGCTGATCAGCAGCCGTTCGCCCTTGCCGGACGCCAGCAGATCCATCGCGGCATCGAGGCGGGACTGGCCGCCGGTCAAGACGATGATCGCGTCTGCCCTGGCCGGATTGGCGGGCGTCGTCAGGGGACTGACCTTGTTGGCGAACCAACCGAAACCGCCGGCAAACAAAGTTGCAAGGATGAGGACGGAGAGGGCGGACAGGCGCAGCGTGGCTCTTAGACGGCTCACAGCGCGGCGGTCATGCGAACGTGCAACCACCACTGGCATCTGCCCAGCCGTACCGGTCGAATCCCGCGCGTCCATCGCCATATGGTTAATCCTGAAATGCGGCCTTGGGTAGGTAAAAGACGCACTTTGCGTTACGCGAATTCTCTATTCGTGATCACCCTGTTTTATCCATGTCGTTGTCCCAAAACCGGTTCCCACTTTTGGGCGACATGAATTAGCCTGCATCCGGTTGGCGGACATCGATGTCGCTGAGATAGGCAACGACGGTGGCGTGCGAGGTTGCCGCCGTCAGTCCGCCGATCACCAGCACCATCAAGACGACACCGAGATAGCCTGCCGAACCGATGGCGAAATTGCCGAACAGGGCGGTCGCCTGGTCGGCCTGCGGCGTCGCCATATTGCGCGACGACCACCAGGAAAAGACGATGAACACGAGCACTGCGGCGGCACCGCCGGCCGCCGCTCCCTTCATGCCGGTGACCAGGAAATGCCGGCGGAATTCGCGCGCGATAAAGCGTGCCTCGGCGCCGACGAAATGCAGGACTTCGATGATGTGACCGTTGCCGGCCATGGCGCCGCGCGTCGCGAACACCACCGTCAGCACCGTCGCCGACAGCATCAGCGCCAGCACGGCGATGCCGATGGTCACCGTGGTGCGGGCCATCGCCACCAGCCGGTCGACCCAGGTGCGGTGATCGTCGAGCGATGCGCTCGGCAGTTTCGGGGTGATCGCGGCGCGTATGGCGGCGAAATCGGGCGGGCTGTTCTCGTCGATGGTGACGATGATCAGTCGCGGCACCGGCAATTCGTCGATGTTGAGGCCCGAGCCCAGCCAGGGCTCAAGGAGCCGCGCGGTCGCCTCGCGGTCGATGATCCGGGTCGCCTTGACGCCGGGGAATTCGCCGGCGATCTGCGAGGCCTGGGTAAGGGCTGCTTCCATGTCGAGGCCGTCGACCGGCTTGATCTGGATCGTTGCCTCACGTGAAATCTGGTTCTCCCAGACGGACGCTGTGTCGCGCACCAGCGTCACCGCGCCGAAAGTCAGGCAGGACAGGAAGGTCATGATGGCGATGACCAGCACCAGCGCCCGGCCGGCGATGTTCTGCGCCGGCACGATCGGCGCCATCCTGCGCTGGGCGCGCGGCTTTGCTTCGGTCGCCTCGGCGTCCTGCTCCCTTTCCACAAAATGTTCGGCGGACAGTTCAGTCATAGATATCCAGCCTTCCCCCGGCCAGGATCATGCGGCGCGCGTAGACCTGCTCCATCAAGCCGAGGTCGTGGGTGGCGATCACCACGGCGGTGCCGAGACGGTTGAGTTCGATGAACAGCCGCAGCAGGCGTCGCGCCAGCGGCG
>NZ_RZQP01000036.1:0-38645 GCF_003998165.1 Mesorhizobium sp. M7A.F.Ca.US.007.01.2.1
CAGGTTGACAACACCTTGGCCGCTGCAACATCCTGCCGGTTTTTAGACTGGGAGGTAGCATGACTATTTCGATCAACCGCCGCACCTTTTCCATAGGCGCGGGCGCTCTGGCTTTGGCTGCGGCCGGATTTTCGCCGGCACGCGCGCAGCAGGCGTTTTTCCGCATCGGCACGGGCGGAACGTCCGGCACCTACTATCCGGTGGGCGGCCTGATCGCCAACGCCATCTCGGCAACCGGGGCGGCCGGCGTCGAAGGCTTGGTCGCCACCGCCACGTCCTCCAACGGTTCGGTGGCCAACATCAGCGCCATCCAGTCGGGCGCGTCCGAATCGGGCTTCACGCAATCCGACGTCGCCTACTGGGCGCATTCGGGCACCGGCCTCTATGAGGGCAAGCCCAAGGTTGACGACCTGCGCCTCATCGCGACGCTTTATCCCGAGACGATCCATTTGGTCGCGCGTGCCGACGCCGGCATTAAGTCGGTGGCGGATCTCAAGGGCAAACGCGTCTCTCTTGACGAGCCGGGCTCCGGCACCATCGTCGATGCGCGACTTGTGCTTGGCGCTTACGGTCTGGCTGAAAAGGACGTGCAGCCCGAATATCTCAAGCCTGGCCCGGCCGGAGAGCGGCTGCAGGATGGCGCCATGGACGCTTATTTCTTCGTCGGTGGTTATCCGACCGGCGCAATCGTTGAGCTTGCCACCACCAACAACATCACGCTGGTGCCGATCACCGGCCCCGAGGCCGACAAGCTGCTGTCCGAGCAGAAGTTCTTCTCCACCGATACCGTGCCGGAAGGCACCTACAAAAATGTCGGCGAAACCAAGACCATTTCCGTCGCCGCTCAATGGGTGACCAGCGCCAAGCAGACCGACGACCTCGTCTACAAGATCGTCAAGTCGCTTTACAGCGACGAAACCCAAAAGGCCCTGCAGGCAGGCCACGCCAAGGGCAAGCTGATCACGCTCCAGTACGCGGTTACCAGCGCTGGCATTCCGTTTCATCCCGGCGCAGAGAAATTCTACAAGGAAGTCGGCACCCTGAAATAAGAGCCATTTGGACCGGCTGACAACAACGAGGCGGAAGGGATGCTTTCCGCCTCTTTTGTCTGGAAATTCAGGACACGGAACCGGCATGAGCGATGACGACAAGATCAAGCTTTCCGCAATGGAGTTCGATGAGGAGAGCGCTCGCGAACTGGAGGAGAAATTCGACTCCGAAATCCGCTTCCGGCCACTGACCCGTGTCGCGGGCTGGCTGGTCGGCTTCCTCCTGGTGGCGCTGTCACTGTTTCACTACTACACCGCCGGTTTCGGCCTGCTGCAGGAAATGCTGCACCGGGGCATCCACCTGTCGATGGTGCTGGCGCTGATCTTCCTCGTCTTCCCGCTGGTGAAGAAAAGCTACGACCAGCCCGCGCGGTCCAGCCTCCTGCGGCCGCTCGGCATACCCCTTTTCGACTGGCTGCTGGCGATCGCTGCGGTCGTCGTCGTCATGCACGTGCCTATGATCCCGCTCGACGACCTTGCCTTCCGCGTCGGCAATCCCACGGCGCTCGACGTGGTGTTCGGCCTTATCCTCATCCTGCTTCTGCTGGAGGCGACGCGCCGCTCCGTCGGCATCCCGCTGCCCATCATCGCCGTCGTCTTCATGGCCTACGCGCTGTTGGGGCGGTACATGCCGAGCATTCTGGTGCACCCCGGCGCGTCCGTCTCCCAGCTTGTCGATCACCTTTATCTGACGACGCAGGGCATCTACGGCATCGCGCTCGGCGTCGTCGCCACCTACGTCTTCCACTTCGTGCTGTTCGGCGTCTTCGCCACCCGCATTGGCCTCGGCCAGCTCTTCCTCGACTGCGCGGCGTGGGTCGCCGGCCGCTACGCCGGGGGTCCCGCCAAGGTGTCGATCTTCGGCTCGGCGCTGTTCGGCATGATTTCCGGCTCGTCGGTCGCCAACACCGTTACCGTCGGCTCGCTGACCATCCCGGCGATGATCAAGCTCGGCTACAAGAAACATTTCGCCGCAGCGGTGGAAGCGGCGTCCTCGACCGGCGGTCAGGTGACGCCGCCGATCATGGGCGCAGCGGCCTTCCTGATGATCGAATTTCTCGAACTGCCCTACACGACCATCATCCTTGCCGCCATCGTGCCCGCCTTCATGCACTTCTTTGGCGTGTTCATGCAGGTGCATTTCGAGGCCAAGCGAACCGGCCTCAGGGGGCTCAGGCCGGACGAGATGCCCGATGTCGTCGAGGCGCTGAAGCGGGACTGGCCGACGATCATCCCGCTCGTCGTTCTCATCGGCGTTCTGCTCTCGGGCTACACGCCCTACATGGCCGCCTTCTGGGGCATCACCTTGTGTATTCTCGTCGGCTTGCTCAATCCGCGCCGGCGCATGTCGGTCGCCGACATCGTGACGTGTCTGCGCGACGGCGCCAAATATGCGCTCGCAGTCGGAGCCGCCGCCGCAACCGTCGGCATCGTCGTGGGCGTCGTCACCCTGACCGGAGTGGGCTTCAAGCTGTCCTACATCGTCACATCGACGGCCGGACACCTTTCCCTTCTCTTCGGCACCTTCATCCCCGAGGCGATCTTCTCGGCCCAGGGCCTGACCCTATTGTTCACCTTGATCATGACTGGCGTCGTCTGCATCCTGATGGGCTGCGGCATCCCGACGACCGCGAACTACATCATTATGGTGACGATCGCGGCGCCGGCGCTTGTCATGCTCGGCACCGAGCCGATCGTCGCTCACTTCTTCGTGTTCTATTACGGACTGCTGGCGGACATCACGCCACCGGTGGCGCTGGCGGCGTACGCCGCCGCTGGCATGGCGGGGGCGGACCCGTTCAAGACCGGCAACACCGCCTTCCGGCTGGGGATGGGTAAGGCACTGGTTCCTTTCGTGTTCGTCTTCTCACCGTCCCTGCTGCTGGTGACGAAGGATTTCACCTGGCCGAACTTCTTCCTCGCCTTTTTCGGCTGCGTGCTGGGCATCACCTGCCTGGGCGCCGCGCTATCGCGCTATCTTCTGGTGCGCACACGCCCATGGGAAAACGTGCTGCTCGTGTTCGCCGCCCTGCTTCTGGTGGCACCCGAACTCTATTCCTCGCTACTCGGCGTGGCGCTTTTGGTCCCGGTCCTGCTGCGCCATTGGAACGCACGCCACACTGAAGAGGCGCAACCAGTCTGATCAGCGCCGCACCAACGCAATCCTTCCCGGGGTTTTCGACGTCGCGCATATGCGGTGGGCGGACGGAAAGATGAGAGGGCCGACCATCGAGTCCATGACATTCCGCTGCGGGTTCTCGGCGCCGAGCGAGCTTCAGCCTAGTCGCGAAGATGTCCGCTCGTGAGAAGAGGCGATGAGCCGTGGCGATGACCGGCATGGGGCGCAAATCAGACCCTGCTCCCGGTCGAATCCAACAGCGGTTTTGGCCTTCTTAGAATTACGAGAATTACGGGAATTACGGTGACAGTGCACCTTTTACCCTGCCATGTGTCCGCCTATCCCCCCGCCAATCGCGGCAGCAGAAAAATCTCCGCCCCCTCCGGCAGCTTCTTCGACCACGTATCCCGATAGATCGTCCCGTCGATCGCCACCGCGATGCCTTTGTCGATCCAGGGCTCGAGGCCGGGATACTGTTCAGCCAGCTTCCTGAACAGCTCCCTTATGTCCTTGGCCTCGATCTCGACCTTGCTGTTGCCTCCGGCGGTCGCGGCGAGCGAGCCCCAGAGCGTTACTTCGACCATTCCCGTTCCGCCTCGATCGCGGCAAGGATGCGCGGCGGCGACATCGGGATGTGCGTCATGCGCACGCCCGCGGCGTTCGACACCGCATTGGCGATCGCCGCCAGCGGCGGCACGATCGACGTCTCGCCGACGCCGCGCACCCCGTAAGGGTGGTTGGGGTTGGGGATCTCGAGGATCTGGGTGTCGATCATCGGCAGGTCCGAGCAGACCGGGATGCGGTAATCGAGGAAGCCGGCGTTCTGCAGCCGCCCGTCCTTGCCGTAGATATACTCCTCGTTGAGCGCCCAGCCGATGCCTTGCGCGGCACCACCCTGGTATTGGCCCTCGACATAGGTCGGGTGCACCGCCTTGCCGGCATCCTGCACGACCGTGTAGCGGATGACCCTGGCGGCGCCGGTATCGGGATCGACCTCGATATCGCAGATATGGGTGGCGAAGGAGACGCCGGCGCCATCGGCGACGAGCTCGCTGTGGCCGGCGATCGGCCCGCCGGTCTTGCCCGACTCGACCGCGATCTCCTTCAGCGACAGCTTGCCGAGATTGCCGTGCTTCTCGCCCTTGGCGATCGCGTGGCCCTTCTCCCAGACCACGTCGTCGACGGCAATGTCCCACATCTGCGCGGCGCGCTCGCGCAGGATCTTGATCGCATTGCGGGCGGCCGAGATCGTTGCCATGGAAGACGAGAAGGTGCCGCGGCTGCCGTCCGTCATGTCGTTGTAGCCGAGGCTGGACGTGTCGGCGACGATCGCCTTGACCTGGGAATAGTCGATGCCGAGTTCCTCCGCCGCCACCAGCGACAGCGACGCGCGCGAACCACCGACGTCGACCGTGCCGACGGCAAGCGAGACCGAGCCGTCCATGCCGATGTTGAGGTCGGTGCAGGTCTGGCCGCCGAAGTTGAACCAGAAGCCGCAAGCCATGCCGCGGCCCTGGTTCTTGCCCAGCGGCGCCTTCATGTGCGGATGGCTCTTCACCGCCTCGAGCGTCGGGCCGATGCCGATCGGGCCGTAGACCGGACCGTAGGAGGACCGTGTGCCTTCCTGCGCGGCGTTTTTGATCCGGAAGTCGACCGGGTCCATGCCGATCTTCTTGGCCAGCTCGTCGACGGCGCTTTCCACCGCGAAGGCTGCCATGGGTGCGGAAGGCGCGCGATAGGCCGCGGTCTTCGGCCGGTTGACCAGCACTTCGTAGCCGACCGTCTTGACGTTATCGAGCTTGTAGCAGGCGAACGCGGTCATGGCGCCGATCTCGGCCCAGGAGCCGGCATACGGGCCGCAGCTGTAGCGCAGCGTCGCTTCGGCGGCGGTGATGGTGCCGTCCTTGCGGGCGCCGATCTTGACGTCGATCGAGGTGGCGCTGGTCGGGCCCGAGGCGCGGAACACCTCGTCGCGGGTCATCACCAGCTTCACCGGCCGTCCTGCCTTGCGCGACAGCGCCAGCGCCACCGGCTCGGCCCAGACATGGGTCTTGCCGCCAAAACCGCCGCCGATCTCCGAGGAGGTGACGCGCAGTTTCGAGGCTTCCATGCCAAGCAGCTGGGCGCAGTGCTGGCGGTAGACGAAATGGCCCTGCGTGCACACCCAGAGGTCGGCGGTGCCGTCGGAGCTGAAATTCGCCACGCAGGCATGCGGCTCGATATAGCCCTGGTGCGTCTGCTCGGTCTTGAAGGAGCGCTCGACGATGAAGTCGGCGTGCCCGAAACCCTGATGGACATCGCCATGGCCAAACTGGCTGCGCTTGGTGACGTTGGAGGGTTTTACCGGCTTTTCCTCAAGGCCCTCGGTGAAGATGGCATCATTGATCAAGGGCGCCGTGTGCTTCGCCGCCTCGTCGACATCGGTGACGTGCGACAAAAGCTCGTACTCGATCTCGATGAGCTTCAGCGCCTGCCTGGCGGTGCGGGCGTCGATCGCGGCGACCGCGGCCACCGCGTGGCCGTCATAGAGCGCCTTCGTGCGCGCCATGCAATTGTCGAGGACGTCGTACATGGCGGCATCGCCATCGGTGAGGTCGGGCAGGTCGGCCGCGGTGATCACCGCCTTGACGCCGGCGAGCTTTTCCGCTTTCGACGTGTCGATCTTGACGATCCTGGCGTGGGCGTGCGGGCTTCTCAGAACGCGCCCGACCAGCTGGCCGGCCATGTTGAAGTCGGCGCCGTAGCGCGCGCGGCCCGTCACCTTGTCGATGCCGTCGGGACGGATCGGACGTGTGCCGACGGAGGCGAATTTACGTCCGGAAAAACGTGGATCGAAATTCATCTCAGGCTCCCTTCATCACGATGGCCGCATCCTGGACGGCGCGCACGATCTTGTCGTAACCGGTGCAGCGGCAGAGGTTCCCGGCAAGGCCGAAGCGGATTTCCTCCTCGGTCGGGTCGGGGTTCTTGGCCAGGAGGTCCTTGGCCGCGATCAGGAAGCCCGGAGTGCAGATGCCGCATTGCAATGCGGCGTGCTCGAGGAATTTCTGCTGCAGCGGGTGCAGCGTATCGCCATGCGCCATGCCCTCGATGGTCTCGACGCGACGGCCTTCAGCCTCGGCGCCGAGCACCAGGCATGAGCACACCAACCGGTCATCGAGGATGATCGAGCAGGCGCCGCAGTCGCCGGTGCCGCAGCCTTCCTTGGCGCCCGTCAGCCCCAGCCGATCGCGCAGGACGTCGAGCAGCGTCTCGTCGGGCTGGCACAGATACTCGACAGCATCGCCGTTGATTGTCGTTGAAACTGCAATTCCAGCCATCATTTGCCTCCTGCACGTGCATAGGCTGATGTGGCGGCCCGCTGGGCCAGCACACCCGCAACTTTTCGTCTGAATTCGATAGTGCCGCGCTTGTCGTCGATGGGACGACAGGCCCCCGCGCAGACCTTGGCGAGCCGCTCCAGCGTCGCCTCTTCCAGCCTGGAGCCGACGAGCACCTCCGCGGCCTCTTCGACCAGAAGCACCGTCGCCGCCACGGCGCCCAGCGCCACGCGGGCCGATTTGACGACACCGTGCTCGTCGAGCGTCAGGTTCACCCCGGCGCTGACCACCGCGATGTCCATCTCGGTGCGTGGAATGAAACGCAGATAGGCATCGCCAGACCGCGGCTCGCGCTTGTCGAGCAGGATCGCCTCGATGATCTCGCCTTTGGCCAGCGACGTCTTGCCCGGCGCGGTCGGCACGCTCTGCACGGGGATCGTGCGCCGGCCCGCCGGCCCGACGACCACTGCCCTGGCGCCGGCGGCAACCAGCGCCGGCACGCTGTCGGCGGCCGGCGATGCGTTGCAGAGATTGCCCACGATGGTGCAGCGGCCCTGCACCTGCTTGGAGCCGATCAGCTTGGCCGCCTCGACGACACCAGGCCATGCCTTCTTGAGGGCGGTGTTCTCTCCCAGGACGGCGCAAGGGACCGCGGCGCCGATGCTGAAGCCTTCAGCCGTTTCCCGGATCTCGCTCAAGCCATCGATCGCCTTGATGTCGACGATCAACTCTGGTTCGGCAAAGCCGCCCTTCATCCTGACCAGGAGGTCGCTGCCTCCGGCGAGGATGGCGGCCGTACCAGCCGACCCGGCCAACTGGCCAACGGCATCTTCTATTGAAAGCGGACGTATGTAGCGCATCGTCTCCCCTTGGTCATCGCGATTTCAGCGACCGTTATAAACAGTCTCCTCATAATGGCTATCCGGTTCGTCGTCTGCGGCGATTGGGCCAGGCGCCGCAATATCCAGTCCAACAGGCCGAAAGTGGCGCACTGAATGGCAGCAACCGGCTTTGGAATGATTTTCGTGAAACTTCGGTCTGGATCAAGTGCGCTCATTCGGTTTTGTCCGCTTTTGGACCGGAACGGCGTTTAAGCCGGCAGAGCCGCTGCTTGGCTGCCCCACTGAAGCCCCCTGTGTTCGGCGGCCGTCCGAAACGCCTGCGGCGGCTGGCCAAGGGTACGCAGGAAGGCACGCCGCATGCGTCCGGGATCGCCAAAACCGGCGGCTTCGGCGATGCGCTCAAGCGGGAGATGGCTGGTCTCGATCGCCGTGCGGGCCGTATCGAGGCGCATGCGCTCTACCGCCTTTGCCGGCGTGACGCCGGTCTCGGACGTGAAGGCGCGGGCGAAGTTGCGGGGACTCATGGCCGCGTGATCGGCCAGGCATTCGACGGTCAGCGGTTCGGCCAGGTTTGCCCGCACCCACTCGATCAGCGCGGCGAAGCGGCCGGTTCGCCCGCCCAGTTCGACGAAGGCCGAGAATTGCGACTGGCCGCCCGGCCGGCGCTGGTGCATGACTATCTGCTGTGCGGTGCGGCGCGCCACTTCAGCGCCAAGGTCATCTTCGACGAGGGCAAGCGCCAGGTCTATTCCGGCCGAGATGCCGGCCGACGTCCAGATGTCGCCATCCCTGATGAAAATACGCTCGGCATCCAGCCTGACCTTCGGGTAGCGGCGGTGGAAGTCGTGACTGCTGGCCCAGTGCGTGGTGGCGCGGCGGCCGTCGAGCAATCCCGCCCGTGCCAGCAGGTACGCGCCGGTGCAGACGCTGGTGGTGCGCCGCGCCGGCACGCGCCTCAACCAGGCGACGATCTCGTCCATCGCCTCGATGGAACGGATGATTTCGCCGCCCGATACGATGACGGTGTCGAAAGGGCCGTCGCGCAGAGGTCTGGTGAGAAGCTTCAGGCCAGAGGAGCTTTCAACGTCGCCGCCGCCGGGCGACAGCAAAACCAACTCATAGCTGTCCGGGCGGCAGCGCTCCGCAATCTCGAAGACGGTTGTCGGCCCGGCCGCATCCAGAAGCTGGAAACCGGGGTGAACGACGACGGCAACGTGCCTGCGCATGGCAGTATTCGCCCGATTTATGTCATTTCGGACGAAACCTAACGCCGGTAGCCTCGTCGTCAAGCCATCTGGAGACCGGCAAAAGTCCTGGACGAAACGCTGCGCGCCATCGCTGCCCGCCATGGTGCCCGCACGGCAGACCTCGTCGCCATGCAACTCGAATATCCCCGGCCACGCGCATCGCCGTGACGTCGCGAAGTCGACGGGCATCTGGCCGGCTCGGGGGGACTTTTCACGGCAAGGGAGTGACTGATGAAAGCATTGATCGCCGGGGCCGGTATCGGCGGCCTCACCACTGCTCTGTTCCTGCATGAGGCAGGCATCGAGGTCGAACTTTTCGAGCGGGCCGACGACATCCGCGAACTTGGCGTCGGCATCAACATGCTGCCTCACGCTGTCAAGGCGCTGGCCGGGCTTGGGCTGATGCCGGCGCTCGACGCGGAGGGGGTGAGGACACGCGAGCTTGTCTACACCAACCGCTTCGGCCAGATCGTATGGCAGGAATTGCGGGGCATCGATGCCGGCTATGAGGTTCCGCAAATCAGCATTCATCGCGGCAGGCTGCTGGGGCTGATTCACCGGGCCGTGGTGAACAGGCTTGGCGGCGACGTCATCAGCACGGCAAGCCGTGTCGATGCCTTCGAGCAGAACGAGGGCGAGGTCGTGGCGCATTTCCGCCGGCATGACGGCTCGCGCGGCGAGGCCCATGGCGACCTGCTCATAGGCGCCGACGGGATTCATTCCGCCGTCAGGGCCGTGCTCTATCCCGAAGAAGGGCCGCCGATCTGGAACGGCACGATGCTGTGGCGCGGCGCCACGCCGTGGCCGGTCTGGCGCGACGGGCGCACCATGGCGGTTGCCGGCGGCAATTTCGCCAAGTTCGTCTATTATCCGATCGAGCCGGATCGCGAAGAGACCAGGCTGACGAACTGGGCGGTGATGGCCAATACCGGCGATAGCGGCACATCACCGCTGCGTCCCGGCGACTGGAGCCGCCCGGGCGTGATCGACGATGTGCTGCCCTTCGTGCGTGACCGGTTTCAGCTTGATTTTGTCGACCCCGCCTCGATCATCCAGGCAACGGATGGCTTCTACGAATATCCGAACTGCGACCGCGACCCGCTGCCACGATGGTCGTTCGGGCGGGTGACGCTGCTCGGCGATGCGGCGCATCCCATGTACCCGGTGGGGTCGAACGGAGCCAGCCAGGCAATACTCGACGCTGGTTGCCTTGCGATGCATCTGGCCGCAGGACCGACCGTCGAAGCCGCGCTAACACGGTATGACGGGGAGCGGCGGCCGGCCACATCGGCCATCGTGCTGGCCAATCGGCAAGGCGGGCCGGAAGCGGTCATAGACATGGTCGAGGCCCGGGCGCCGCATGGGTTTGATGACATCGACGCCGTCGCTTCGCGCGAAGAACGCAAGAGCGTGGTACGCGGCTATGCGTCCCTGGCCGGGTTTGCAAAACCGAGTTGATCGCGAGTGGCGCGTTTTGCAGCCTACAGGTTTGCCTCGGCGAAGATGCGTGAGGCCCAGTCGAGGAAGACGCGAAGGCGCGGCGAGAGCTGTCTGTTCTGCGGGTAGAGCGCCGACAGCGGCGTCGGCGATGGCGGATAATCGGCCAGCACTTCGACCAGCGTCCCTTCGGCCAGGTCTTTGTCGAAGCGATAGCGCGGCGCCTGGATGAGGCCGAGGCCAAGCCGCGCCAGGTCGGCGGCGGTATCGGAATTGTTGGCGGCGACGCGGCCGGGCAGCCGCACCTCACGGATATTGCCGGCGACAGTGAATTCGAACGGAAGGGTCTCTCCGGTGCGCGACGAGACAAAGCCCACCGCCTGGTGACCGTCGAGCGCATCGGGGGAGGCGGGCGTGCCGTGGCGCTCGAGATAGGCGGGGCTGGCGCAGGTGATCTCGCGGATCATCGCGAGCCGCCGCATGATCATGCCGCTGTCGGGCGGCTCGCCGACGCGGATCACGCAGTCCACGCCTTCACGCACGAGATCGACCAGCCGGTCGCTCTGGCCGATCTGCAGGTCGATGCGGGGATAGCGGTCGAGAAACTCCGGCAGGCGCGGCAACAGGAATGTGCGGGTGAGCAGCGTGCTGGCGTCGATGCGCAGCAGGCCGAAAGGCTCGGCGTTGCGGAAGGCGGCCTCGGCATCCTCGATCTCGGCCAGGATCGACAGGCAGCGCCGATAGTAGGCTTCACCATCCTGGGTGGCGTTCACCTGCCGCGTCGTTCGTTCCAGCAGCCGCGCGCCGAGATGCTCCTCCAGCCGCCGGATGGCTTCCGTCGCGGTTGAGCGCGGCAGGCCGAGATCGGCCGCCGCAGCGGTGAAGCTGCGCCGCTCCAGAACGCGAACAAAGAGCCGCATCGTGTCCAGCCGATCCATGCTCTTTGTTCGCAGTTTCCGAATAGTGATGTCAATGGGTGGATGATTATCCGGAATTCGGCTTGGCCTATATCCGTGTCACCAACAACGCGGAGAGACTTCGATGACAAATCAAACCAGAACCGCGATCGTGACCGGCGCCTCCAAAGGCATCGGCGCCGCCATCGCACAGCGGCTCGCCCGTGACGGCGTCGCCGTTGTCGTCAACTATGCACGGGGCCGTGCGGAGGCCGAAGAACTGGTCCGCGCGATCGAGACCGGCGGCGGCAGGGCGATCGCCGTGCAGGCCGATATCGCCAATCCGAACGGCATCGCCGTGCTGTTCGACGCCGGCGAGAAGGCGTTCGGCGGCATCGACATCCTCGTCAACAATGCCGGCATCATGAAGATTTCGCCGATCGCGCAGACCGACGATGCTTCGTTCGACACCCAGATCGCGATCAATCTCGGCGGCGTGTTTCGCGGCATGCGGGAAGGTGCGCGCCGGCTTCGCGACGGCGGCCGCATGATCAATTTTTCCAGCAGCGTCGTCGGTCTCTATCAGTCGGGCTACGGCGTTTACGCCGCCACAAAGGCGGGTGTCGAGGCGATGACCCACATCCTGGCCAAGGAGCTTGGCGCGCGCCGTGTCACCGTCAACGCGGTGGCGCCCGGACCGATCGAGACCGCGCTGTTCACGGACGGCAAGAGCGAGGCGCAGATCGAGGCCATCGGCAAGATGATCCCGCTCGGCCGGCTCGGCCAGCCCGACGACATTGCCGGGCTGGTCTCGTTCCTGGCCGGTCCGGACAGCTTCTGGGTCAACGGGCAAATCATCCGCGCCAATGGCGGCGTGGTCTGAGGCGGCAACCAGGCCGGCTTGGCTCTCCTGACTGCCTGACTTCCACACTCGAAAAGCTAAGGAAACATCATGCCATTCGCCAACATCAAGCTACCGCAAGCGGCCCTCTCCAAAGCGCAGAAGGAAGACCTCATCCATCGAACGACCGCGATGTTCGTGGACTTTTTCGGTGAGGGCGTGCGCCCCTACACGATGGTGCTGGTCGAGGAGGTCGCCGACGGAGGCTATGGCCGGGCCGACGAAGTGTTCGTCGTGCCGGAAGTTTTTCGCGCGAAGGAGTAGTGCAGGGCTAGACCTCGAAGAGGTGCCTTTCACAAATTGAACCCTTGCCGCATCAGCCATCCTTCGTCGCACCGACCCAGTCGGCGGCCACTTCGGCAAACAGCCAGTCGCGGAACGCCTTGATCTTTTTCTGGCGCAGCGCGCCGTCACGGTAGACGACGTAGTAGCGCGAGGCGGATTTCAGCGCGAGATCGAAGGGACGAACCAGCCGCCCCGCAGCGAGGTCGGCCGAGACCAGCGCGCTTCGGCCGAGCAACACGCCTTCGCCATGCACCGCGGCTTCGACGGCGAAGGTGGCGGAATCGAAGCGCACGCCGCGCTTGGGATCGATGCCGTCCACGCCGGCCTGTTGCAGCCATGTTGCCCAGTCGATGCGAAAGGCGTCGTGGATCAGCTTGTGATGCCGGAGATCCCCGGGCTGGCGCAGCGGATGTTCGCCTTGCAGCAGTTCCGGGCTGCAGACCGGGAAGACCTCTTCATCAGCGAGAAACTCCGCCGTCACCCCGGTATAGCCGCCCTTGCCGTAGCGGATGGCGATGTCGATGCCGTCGCTGACGAAATCGGAAAGCACGCCCGAGGTCGACAGCCGCACGTCGATGTCGGCGTTTGCGCGGTGGAAGCGATGCAGCCTCGGCACCAGCCAGCGGCCGGCAAAACCGTCCGATGTGCTGACATTCAGGATGCCTGCCGTGCGGTCGGGCGTGGCGGCGATGGTGGCGGCGGCGATCTGGTCCAGCGCCGTCCTGACTTCCGATGCGTAGGCCGCGCCGACCGACGTCAGGCGCACGGACCTCGTTCCCCGATCGAAAAGCTGGATGCCGAGCCTGTCCTCGATGTTGCGGATGGCGCGGCTGACCGCGCCATGGGTGACGTTGAGCTCACCCGCCGCCTTGGAGAAACTCAGATGCCTGGCGGCAGCCTCGAAGGCGGGCAAGGCAGTGAGGGGCGGTAGTCTGCGCGGCATGGTCCACCTGTGAGTGTTGCTCACAAATCCTGCACAAAGAGTCGTTTGTCGTCCAGCCCGGAAATGTCCAATCTATAGGGGTAGCAGCGGATATTGATCGGCTTTCCTATCTCGCCGCTGCGCTGAACGACCAGAAACAGTGTGAGCAATCGTCATGCTTGTCCCCTTGCGGACGGCGTCGGCACGCTTGCGCCTACTGAACCACAGGAGACGAACCATGAAACCGATTCTCGAATCCATCAGCGCCGCGACGAGCGGTCTTGCACTCAGAGCCTCTGCAGTCGTCGAGCGCCGCCGGATGCTGCGCCAAGTTTCACGCTTCTCGAACCATCGCTTGCACGACATCGGATTCGAGCGCGACTGGGACGGCTCCATCCTGCGCAACGGGAGGTCGATATGACCAGCACCCTGATCATCGGCGCGACGGGGCTGCTGGGCAGCGAGATGGCGAAGGCCAGCGCCCGCAATGGCGATCGCCTGCACGTTCTGGTTCGTGCGGCAACAGCCGGCGATGAAGAGCGGCTGCGCCCGCTGAAGGAGCTCGGTGCCAAAATCCACGTCGGCGATCTCGACGACTATGACAGCCTTGTCCGCGCCGCCAGTGCGGTGGACCGCGTCATCAGCTCGGTGCATGTGCATTCGGCCAGCGAGATGACGCTGGTGCGGGCGCTGAGGGATGCCGGCGTTTCCCGCTATGTGCCTTCCGCCGGCTTCGGCCTCGACTTCGCCGCCGCCGCCCCGGGCTCGATCCCGCCGCTCGATCTCAAGCGAGGCGTGTTCGACGCGATCAGGCAAGCCGATCTGCCCTACACGGTGATCTACACCAACGGCTTCTTTTCGACCTGGGTGGCGACGCTGGGCGATCTGATGCGCTTTGGCTCGTCGCCCTTGCCGCCCGATGAGGTGACGCTTTATGGCGGTGGCGATGTGCCGGCGACGTTTGTCAGCGAGAAGGACATCGCCGCCGTCACCTTGCGCGCGTTGAACGATCCCAAGGCCATCCGCAGCGAGATCCGCATCGCCCGAAACAAGATCACCCAGAACGAAATGATCGATCTGTGGCGCCGGGTGAGCGGCCGCTCGCCGCGCATCGTGCCTCAGAGTGCGGCGGAGCTTGAGGCGATGATCGCGTCAGCCCCCTGGCTTGGACTGCTGCGGGCATTCTGGATACGCGGCGAGACCGCGCTCGAGACGGCCACGCCGGAAGCCGGAGTGCTGTATCCGGAGCTGGCTTTCGAGACCATCGAGAGCGCCTTTGTTGCGATGGCGGACGCCGCTGGGCGGTAGGAACAGGAGCGCGGCGCTGAAGCTGACGTCGTCGGCGCGGCCGATGAATCCGGCTCGCGGCGTGAGCCGCCCGAGAAGGGCTGGTCTCACCCGTGCGGGCCTGTATCATGGTCATGTGAATTCCTGGGAGGAGGCTTGTGCATGCGGCTGAATCGGAATCTCTGCCAGTGGAGGGTTTGGGTCTTCATCGCCGCAATGGCGCTTTGGCCGCACGCGGCGCCGGCCGATAGCCTCACGCCCGAGCGCATCACTGCTGCCCTGTCGAAGCTCGAAGCGCTTGCCGAAGCCGCCGTCGCGGACGGTGCCGTGCCCGGGCTCGCCATCGGCGTCGTGCGCGATGACGAGGTGATCTTCCTCAAGGGTTTTGGGCATCGCGAGGCCGGCAAGCCTGAGATCGTCGACGCCGACACGGTGTTCCAGATCGCCTCCCTTTCCAAGCCGGTTTCCGCCACCGTCGTAGCGGCGTTGGTTAGCGACAGGATCGTGTCCTGGGATTCGAAGATCGCCGATCTCGATCCGGCCTTCAGGTTGGCCGATCCTTATCCGGCAAGCCAGCTCACCGTCCGTGACCTGTTTTCGCATCGCAGCGGGCTTCCAGGCACCGCCGGAGACGACCTCGAGGACATTGGCTACGACCGCGTCGAGATCCTGCATCGCCTGCGGTTCGTGCCGCCATCGTCGAGCTTTCGGGCCGGGTATTCTTACAGCAATTTTGGATTGACAGAGGGTGCCGTGGCAGCCGCGACACCGACGGGAAAGCCCTGGGAGCAGGTCGCCGAGGAGAAGCTCTACCGTCCGCTGGGCATGGCCTCCACGAGTTCCCGCCATTCGGACTTCGTCAAGCGAACCAACCGCGCCGCGCTTCACGTCAAGGTCGATGGCGCCTGGGCAGCGAGGATAGAGCGCGATCCGGATGCGCAGGCGCCCGCCGGCGGCGTCAGCTCTACGGCACGTGACCTCTCGCAATGGGTGCGCCTCATCCTCCACAACGGCGTTTATGCCGGCAAGACACTGATTGCCGCCGATGCGCTAAGCCAGACGCATGTTCCGCTGATATCGCGCGGCAACAACCCCGTCTCCGGCGGCGCATCGTTCTACGGCCTCGGCTGGAATGTCGAATTCGGCCGACACGGCCTGAGCTGGGGCCACGCCGGCGCTTTCAGCGTCGGCGCGCGTACCCTGGTGACAGTCTTCCCAAAGGAGAAGCTGGGCATAGTCATCGTCGCCAACGCCTTTCCGACTGGCCTGCCGGAGGGATTGTCCGACAGCTTCGCCGATCTCGTCTTCGACGGTAAGGTCGAGAAGGACTGGGTCAAGGCGTGGAATGATATCTATGCGGGCCTGTTCGGTCCGGTGGTCGCGGCGGCCAAGGCCGCCTACGCCGCGCCGCCGTCTCCGTCACGGCGAGCCGGGCCGGGCAGTGTCTATGCTGGCCGGTACGCCAACGACTTCATCGGCGACGCGATTGTGTCGAAAGCGGGAGACGACCTTGTACTCAAGGTGGGCCCGGCCGCCGGCCGGTCCTATTCATTGAGGCATTTCGACGGTGATCTTTTCCTGACCTTCCCCGACGCGGAGACGCCGGACAGCCCCTCGGGTGTAAGTTTCGTGGTCGGCGCTGACGGCAAGGCGTCGGCCATGACTGTAGGTTTTCTCGACGACAATCATCTCGGCACGCTGCAACGTGTGGGGGACTGACTTCCAAATCGACCGGTCCCGCCGGGAGTCAGGATGCCGGGCCGTATCGGAGCAGTTTGAAGCAATCGCCGTTGCCCGATTTCGTCTGTGCCAGCGAGGGCTTCGATCTGTCGATCCATTCCTGATGTGACCTCGCGTCGGCTTCGATCGCGTCGACCGGTGCAAGACTGACAAAGCTGCGTCCGTGGCTGAGAAGCCAGCACGCACGGCCGAGAAATCGCCTGCTGCGCTGGCGCAAGAGGTCGGCATCGTAGAAGATGTCGAGCACCTCGTGCTTGATCTTGCGCTCGGTTTCAGGATTGGCGATCGCAACCTCGATCGGCTCGCCGCCGATCGCATCCTGCAGGTCCTTGTAGTCGAGGGTGAGTTGGGTGATGGCATATTTGATCTCGCTCTCGTCGCGCACGATGTCGAACCATAGCGTCGGATCGAGCTGGTTGACGACGAACGACGACTCGAAATCGCGCGACAGGTTGAGGATGTCGAAGTCCCGGATGTCGACGTCGCGCTCAACCAGCAGGATTTCGCGGATCTGCTTGCCAAGCTCCGCTCCCTGCGCGCCGATGGCGGCGTTGGTTCCACCAAGTTCGGGACTAACGTAGGCCCCGCCGTCATCCAGCAGCGCGTCGAATTCGCCAAGTGACTCGACGAGGGGAGCGCCACGAGCGATGCGCGCCGCCAGCTTGGCCAGAACCTGCTGGAGATCCGTTTCGCGTCTGCGCTGGTCTTGGTAATTCTGCTGGAAAAAGAAGATGAACAGCGACACGCCGATGCCGATCAGGATCACGCCCAACTGCGAGAAGATGTTACGGTAGTATTCCAGCAGCTTTTCGCGATGACGCACGTCGTCGCGCACACTGTGGGCGACGCGCAGATTGACGATCAGCGACAGGATGAGCAGCCCAGTACCGACGAGGATGAGGCCGCCGATGAGCAGGTAACCATGGCCTGTGCTGAAGTCCATTCGTTTTCCCTGAAGCCCAGACTGCGCAGAATAGTGCCATTTTGGCTAAATACCTACGGATTTGCAGGCGGTGGATTTGATGGCGGCGACCACCCCAGAAGGTTGACCCGCCTGGCCATCCGGCCGATAGCTCCGCCAGAAACTGCCCCGAGAACCCTGATGACTTCAGACACGAACCTCCACGATGCACGCTCCGCCGATCCTGACACCGCCTGGCAGGCGGACGTCCGCGCCGGGGTGCGCCACGTCCGCGACCTTGACCGCCTCCCGCTGTCGTCAGCCGAGCGCGCAGCCGCCCAGGCCGCGGCGGCGAACCACAAGGTGCGCGCGCCCAAAGCCTATCTCGACCTGATCGACTGGAACGACCCGGCTGATCCGATCCGGGCGCAGGTCATCCCGTCTCCGCAAGAACTTGAGGAAGCGGAAGGCGAACTCGACGATCCGATCGCCGACCATGACTTCAGCCCGGTGCCGCGCTTGACGCATCGCCATGCCGACCGGGTGCTGTTGTTCCCGACCTACCAATGCGCGGTCTATTGCCGGTTCTGCTTCCGCAAGGAATCGCTGACCTCGATCGGCAGGGGTTATACGCGCGAGGCGCTGGAGCCGGCGCTGGCCTATATCGCGGATCACCCCGAAATCCGCGAGGTGATCCTGACCGGCGGCGATCCGCTGTCGCTGCCCGACAAGGCGCTGGCCGAAATCCGCGCGCGCATCGAAGCGATCGCGCATGTGCGGCTGCTGCGCATCCACACGCGCGTTCCGGTGGCGCTGCCGTCGCGCATCACGCCGGGGCTGGTTGCGGCCCTGCAGGGCCGGCTGATGGTCACCATCGTCACCCATTTCAACCACGCGCGGGAAATCACTCAGGCCACGGAAACCGCCTGTCGCACGCTGCGGCAAGCCGGCTTCGTGCTGCTCAACCAGAGCGTTCTGCTCAAAGGCGTCAACGACAGCGTCGAGGCGCTGGAGGAGCTCTGCCGCGAGCTGATGTATCGCCTCGGCGTCAAACCCTATTACCTGCACCATGGCGACCTCGCGCGCGGCATGGCGCACCGGCGCACGACGATTGCGCAGGGGCAGGCGCTGACCGAAGCGCTGCGGGCGCGACTGTCGGGCATCTGCAACCCCGTCTATGTGCTCGACCTGCCGGAAGGCGGCGGCAAGGTGCCGATCGGGCCTTGCCATGTCGAGGGACGGGAGGGCGAGAACTGGCGGCTGCGCGGGCTGGATGGCGAGGTGAGGGCGTATACGGAGATCGTTGGCGAATAGGACTGCGCGCTAACCCCTGTCTTTCTCGACAAACGCCAGCACCACCACGCGCGGGGCAACGCAGTAGGCGAGCCTGGCCTTGCGGCCTGTCTTCGTCGTCGCGTGGCCTGCGTTCAGGTCGACGGTGATGTCCTCATAGCCCAGCACCTCGCGATCGAGCGGATAGACGGCCTTGTAGACGGCTTCCTTGGCGGCAAAAAGGATGCGGCCGGCAAGATGCCGGTCGGCTGCGTCGGTGCGGTCCGCGGGTGTTGTCACGAGCGCCAAAATATCATCCGGGAGAGGCTGCGCGGGCTCGACGTCGATGCCGAGCGAGGCGATATCGCCAACCGGTGCAACCGCCGCTACCGCCATGTCGTCGTCGTGCGCGAGCGAACCCATTATTCCCTCGGGCCAGACCGGCGCGCCGGTTGGCGCGCGCAGGATGGCGACGTCGCCGACGCCAAGCTCCGCCAGCAGTCCGTGCGCGATCCAGCGCGCAGCGCCGCTGGCGCGCCGCATGGCAAGCTGGCGCGCCGCGATAGAGCGGGCTTCCATGGGCAGCAGATGGGCTTCATCGCCTTCGCGGATCAGGCGGCATCCGATCCGGACACCGCTCGGCGCGATCGCGGCCATAGCCTCCAGCAGGGTCGTTTCCGCCGATGAATTCGCAACGGGCGGCGTCAACGATCGACCATCGGCAGGACGGCGATCATTTCTCCGTCCTCGTCGATGCCTTGTTCCACGAAGCCGGCTGCGCGATAGAGGTGGCGTGCGGCCTCGTTCTCGGGCTCGTAGCAGATCGAAACCTCCCTGATATGGCCGAGATTTCCGATCTCGTCGAGCAAGGCGCGCAATGCGGCTTTGCCATAGCCTTTGCCCTGGTGGGCGCGGTCGATCATGAAGCGGTAGACCAGCGCCTCGTTGTCCGACGCATCGTACATCAGGAAACCGACGACACGGGTCCCAGCCATGATGGCGCGCGGCCGCGCGTCTTCGTCGGTTTCGGCTTCTTCGAGGGACTCCGAATTGCCGGCGACGAAATCCCTCTGCTCCGGAGCCAGTTCCAGGGCCGCCACCAGAGCGCGGTTGGCCCTGGTCACGGCAACGAGACGGATGTCCTCGGTGTTCAAGCCGATGCCTTGGCCGAGGACTCGGTGATCGGTTCGACGAAGCGATGCAGCTTGGCCGGGTTGCCGCGCCATATGGAGTTGGGCTCCAGCTCTTCGCCCTTCATGACGAAGGAGTCGACATCGACCACCGAACCTTCGCCCATGACAACGCCGTAGTGGACAAAGGCGGAGGGTCCGAGCGTGCAGCCCTTGCCGATGCGGATGAAGTCGGACTTGAAGGCGCCTTCTTCCAGCGAATGGGCCTGGATGACGCAGCCCTCGTTGAGGGTGGCGTCGTCGCCGATCTCCACCAGCGAGCGTTCTGTCAGATTGCTGCCGCCGTCATAGACACGGCTGCCGATCTTGACGCCCAGCATGCGCAGGATCATCGGCCGGAACGGCGTGCCGGCGAACAGCCGCACGATCGGCGAATCCGCCAGCTTCCAGTGGCGTTCATGACGCCAGAACGCGACGTCATAGATCGTCGTCATCTGCGGCTTCAGCCTGCCGAAACCAAGACTTGCCCGTTCCACGAAGATGTAGAACGGAATGGTGATCGCCGAGGTCAGCAGCACGGCGACGAACAGTGCGACTTCAGCCCATTCGGTGTAGTAGTTCAGCGCCCGGTCCCAGATCGCCAGCGTGGCGAACAGCATGACCCATTGCGTTGCCACGAACAGCAGGATCGTCACCAGATTGTGGCGGTTCTTCAATGGGATGCGCCGGCGCCGGTCGTCCTCGTCGATGCCGGCGATGAGTTCCTTGTCGCGGTTCACCATGCGCGGGATTTCAAAGGCAGGCGAACCCAAGAGCCCGACATTCTCGCGCAGCGGCCCGTCGATGGGGATCATCACCTTGGTGCCGAGCAGGACGTTGTCGCCGGTGCGGCCGTCCGGCGGATAGTAGATGTTGTTGCCGAGATAATTGCGCTCGCCGATCCTCGTCGGCTCGAGCCTGAAGGCGGCGGCGGATTTGTGCATGTTGATCATGAACAGCCCGTCCGACACCATGGTCTCGGTGCCGATCTCGCACAGAAGCGGGTTTTCGTGCTGCTGGTTGGAGCCGAAATTGGAGCCGGTCTGCACCACCTTGTTGAGATTCCAGCCGATCGCTCGCATGTAGTGCACGATGGCCGAGCTGTCGCCGGCCAGCAGGCCGAGCACGCGGGAATTGCTGGAGAATTCAGCGACGGTCTGCAGCCAGTAGCGGAAGCCGTACAGCGTGTAGGTGCGGCCTGGCTTCAACAGCAGGCTGACCAGGCGCGGCACCAGCGTCGCCGCCAGGAAGGATGCGGCCATGTAGCCGAACAGCGTCACCGTGGTGCCGATCGCGACGACGCCGATGGTTTCCTGGTAGTCGTCGCCGACATTTTCCCAATAGCTGTGGAACAGGAGCGGCAAGGGAGTGACGATGGCAAACAGGCCGATCAGCTGAACCGCTTCGAACAGGAAGCGCCGGATGTTGGACGGATCGACATTGCGCACCTTGCAATAGTCGGCCGTGGTCGGCACGGCCGGCGAGCCATGCCAGCGTTCGCCGTCGGGGATGCTTTGGCCGCGGTGCAGCGAGGACGAATGGCCGAGCTGGGCGCCGTCGCCGATCCTGGTGTCGATGTCGAGCGTCGAACCGACGCCGACAAAGGCATCGCGGCCGATGGTCAGCGGCCCGGTGTGGATATAGCCGGCCTGCGCCCGGAAGCCGAGGATCATCGATTCCTTGCGCAGGATGGTGTTGGCGCCGATCGAGATGAGATCCGTGCAGACGGGCACGGATTTCGATTCGATGACGGCGTTCTTGCCGAGCCTGGTGCCGAGAAGCTGCAGGTAGATGCTGTAGAGCGGGCTGCCGCGGAACAGCACGACGGGCGCGGTGCGGATCAACGTCTTGACCACCCAGAAGCGGAAGTAACGCACGCCCCAGATGGGAAACGCTTCCGCCTTCCAGCGGCCGACCAGCACCCATTTGGCGAGGACGGCAAAACCCGACATGCCGAAGAACACGGCGGCCGAAAGCGCCACGCACCTGATGTAGAGCTGCAGCGGATCGTCGAGCGCGTCGTACATCCAGTTGAGACCACCATTGATCGCCCACAGGGCGCCATAGCTGTAGAGCCCGTAGAACATCAGCTGTGCGGCGCCGCAGGTCCAATAGGCAAGATTGGAGGCCCGCCGCGTGAGGACGGGCTCGTTGGTGGCCGTCGTCATCTCGTCCGCTACGCCCAGATGCAGCGCCAGCCGCGCCACGGTCGGGTGGAGGTAGATGTCGCGCATGGACGCCGTCGCCCATTCCTTCCTGGTGCGCACACGGGCGCAGAAATGCGCCATCAGCAGCGAGTTGGCGCCGAGATCGTCGAAGAAATTGTCCTCGACGGACACTTCGTCGAATTTCAGCACCGCGGCCAGCGCGTCGGCCAGGAAACGCTCGTCGTCATTGCTGGGCGCGACCATGGCGCGATCGCCCGAAAGCCGCACGCTTGTCGGCTTCGGCAGCTGGCGCAAATCCACCTTGTTGGAAACGGTCATCGGGATCGCCGGCAGTTCCTCGAGATAGGAGGGCACCATGTAGTCCGGCAGCCGCCGCTTCATCGTCCTGGCGAGGTCCGCGCGCGAGATCGCCGTCTGGCCGGCCTTGGCTGCGAAATAGGCGACGAGTTCGACGCGGCCGGGCTCGATCTCCCAGGTGGTGACGGCGGCTTGCGCGATCTCGGGCTGGTCGAGCAGCACCGCCTCGATCTCGCCGAGCTCGATGCGGTAGCCGCGGATCTTCACCTGGGTGTCGATGCGGCCGTTATACTCGATCTCGCTTTGGTCGTTGATGCGGCCAAGGTCGCCGGTGCGGTAGATGCGCTTGGACGGGTTGTTCGGCAGGCCGACGAAATCGGCGATGAATTTCTGTTCGGTCAGGTCGGGCCGGTTGAGATAGCCGACCGCGAGCCCGATGCCGGCAATGCCGATCTCGCCCAGTTCGCCCGGCTCGGCAAGCTGCGGCAGCGAAGCGTCGAGAATGACGATCGAGTAGGTCGGCAGCGGCGCGCCGATGGTGACGGGACTGTCCGGCGTCAGCGCGCCCATGGTTGCGGTGACGGTCGCCTCGGTCGGGCCATAGGTGTTCAGGATCTGCCGCCCCGGCTTCGACCAGCGCACCACCAGATTGTGCGGACAGGCCTCGCCGCCCACCAGCAGCGTGCGCAGGCTGGGCACATCCGATGTCATCGACGACAGCAGCGTCGGGCTGCAGGCGATGCAGGTGATGTCGTGGAGCCGCAGGAAATCGGCGAGTTCCTCGCCCACCAGCGGCATCTGGCCGGGTGCCGGCACCACGGTCGCGCCGGCGACGAACGGCACCCAGATTTCTTCGGAGGAAAAGTCGAAGGCGATCGTCATGCCCTGGTAGACGCGGTCGCCCGGCCGGTAGCCGTAGGAGGCGGCGGCGACGCGGATGAAATTGACGAAACTCTGGTGCTTGATGACCACGCCCTTGGGCTTGCCGGTGGTGCCCGACGTGTAGAGGATGTAGCAGGTGTCGTCCGCTGAAGCGGCCTTCGCATGCGGCTGCAGCGGCGCGTCGGACTGTCTGGAGATTTCGGCGGCAGTGCTGTCGATCAGCAGGTGCGGGACCGGCAGCTGGCCGGCCCGCGACGCATAGGCGGCGATGGTGACGATCAGGCTGACGCCGGCGTCTTCGATGATGAGCGCCATCCGCTCCTCGGGAAAGGCGGTCGCCAGCGGCACGAAGGCAGCGCCCGCCTTCATCACGGCGAGCAGCGCGACATAGGTCTCCGCCGAGCGGTCGAGGATGAGCCCGATGCGGTCGCCCGGCTTCACGCCGCGCTTGACCAGCAGGCGGGCGAACTGGTTGGCCCGCCTGTCCAGCTCCCGATAGGTCCAGACACGCCCATCGGAGATTACCGCCGGCAGCGCTGCGAACATCTCGGCAAGCTGTTCGAAGACGGTGTCGAGCCGCTCGCCGGGCAAGCCTTGGCGGGCAAAGTCGGCGCCCGTCAGGATTTGCCCGCGCCTGGCTGTCGCGGGAGCCGTTCTTACCAGCGCATCGACACCTGCCGGGCCGCTTTCCAGCCCGGATCGTTCCGCGTCCAGTTCGGCGACATCGACACCGTGATCCATTTCCATACTTTCCCGTCCAGGCCGGGCATTGCCCGGCACGGCCATTTTTCCAGTTGTTGTGGGATGCTTATGCCATCCGATCTTTTCGGCAGTTTTTCCGAACTGTTGAATATTGTTTCTGAACTGTGTCTGGGCGGGGTTTGAGCCTCCCTTGGCGGCTGCGCCCGGCGGCAACGCCGGCGCGCGCGCCGGCGTTTTTCTGGAACCAGCCTTGAGGCCCCGCATTCTATGAGCAGGGACTGAAGGAGCGTGTCGTGAAAGCGGTTTTGGGACTGGTCTGCGGCTTCGTGCTGACCCTTGCGGTCTTCGGCAGCGGACTGGGCTTCGCCGCCTGGCTGCTTGCCGCAAAGCCGCCGCGCCAGGCAACGGCCACCGTCAGCGTGGCGGAGCTGTGGACCAAGAAGGCGCGGCCGGTGAACAAAGCCGGGCAGGGCCTCGAACGCCTGCCGGCCGCCCAGCCGGCGCCGCCCGACATCCCCGCCAAACCGCAGGAAACACCGCCCGACCCGACGATCACCGGCGCCATCGCGCCCAAGGCAGCCGACCTGCCGCGTCCGCATCTCGCCTGGTGCGCCAGCCGCTATCGCTCCTACCATCCGGACGACAACAGCTATCTTTCCTACAGCGGGCAGCTGCGCCCCTGCATCTCGCCCTATCTCGAAGCCGCCGGTCAGGCCGGCCAGCCGGCCGCCGATGGCGGGGAAAACGGCGCTGGCCTTGGCGTCTACCTTGCCGACGATGACGGCGAAGCGCTTTCGGCCGACCATGTCGATTCCTGCTTCAGCCGTTACCGCTCCTACCGCCCGGAAGACAACTCCTACCAGCCCTATTCCGGCGGCCCGAGACGGCAATGCCAGTAGCCCCCGCGCGCCGCCGGCATGGCGATCCGATCGCGCGGATTTTCCGGAGCGTCCGCATTGGCGCGACGTTCAACCCTGACCCCAAGGAGGACTGACCATGAGCGACGACCGGGACGACAGAATTCGTGAGCGCGCCTACCAGATCTGGGAACGGGAAGGCCGCATGCAGGGCGACCCCGAACGGCACTGGCACCAGGCCGAGGCCGAGATCGACCGCGAGGGAGCCCTGCCGCTGACGGCGGACGATGCGCTGCCTGAAACCGGCGAGATCGCCAGCACCGACGTGCTGGAGGTCGAGGCGCTGGCGGTGCGCACCGGCATCTCCGGCGACGAGGCACAGGAACTGCTCGACCGCCTGGGCAACGACCGCGCCGCGGTCGAGCAAGCCGCGCGCAGCCTGAAGGCCAAAGAGCGGCGAAACCCCGATGAGGGACTGGCGAAATAATCGGAGGACGAAAAATGCCGGCCAGGCTGCGACGGCTGATCGGCACGAAAAGCCCGCGCCTCTGGCGGAGGACGCGGGCCGATCGGAGGGCCGATCTTCGGCAGGCGATGGAGGGCACCACCTGCCGCATCCACTAACAATTAGCTTTGGCTAATGTTCCGTCAAGTTGGATCTGAATTTACTGCGTTGAAATGTCACCTCGGCCGCAATTGCGCCGCTGGCCTTGGTGGCCGCCGGCAGGCAGCTTGCGTCGATGGATAGGAATTTTTTCTTGACGGGGTGAGGGCAGCTATGCTACATTTTTGCCTATGGTGCTGAGTTGCGCCAGTGACCCGTCGCCCAGGCGGGTTTTTGCGTTTTGGCCGGCGCTCGCCGAATTTCGACGTTGCCAGAAAGCGCCGACGCCAAAGCTGCCAATCTCCCCACTTGTGGGGGAGATGGCCGGCAGGCCAGAGGGGGGCGCCGCAGAGTGCCGCCTTCGAACGGGTGGATCATTTGGATCGGAACGGCGTTGATCCCTGACACAACCGGGGAATGAGCATGGCGACAAGGCGCAGGCGCTGGTCGGCAGGCCGGGCCGCCCGGCAAGCGGAAACCTTGATCAGGGCCAATCCTAGCCAGGGAGAGCGAGATGATCCGAAAACTCAAGGACGGCAAATACCGGCTGTATTCGCGCAAGAAGGACGACAAGACCGGCAAGCGGCGCAACCTCGGAACGTTCGATACGCGCGAGGCGGCGGAGAAGCACGAGAAGGAGGTGCAGTATTTCAAGCGGCATTGAGAGGGGGCTCTGGCTGTCGCGATGGTGACTCACCAAACGCCAATGCGGCCGGCGCTGAATACAGCCGTCACCCGCAAGATGTCTACGCCACGCGTGGTTGAGCTGGCCTGACCACGGTGGCAAGCACGATGCCGGCGACGATGAAGGCCGCACCGACCAGGTCGTAATCGTGCAAGCCCTCGCCGAGCAGCAGATAGGCGAGCACGGCCACGAACACCGTCTGCAGGTAGAGCAGCATGCTTGCCCGGCTCGCGCCCAGCGTTTGCACGCTTTTGTTGTAGAGATAGTACATCAAGGCGCCGCCGGGACCTGCCAGATAGGCGAGCGCGAGAAGGCTGTCGACGTTCATGGCGGAGCGTTCGTCGTTGAACAATTCCCACAAATGGAAAGGCAAGGCGACCAGCGCACCGGCGCCGAGCAGCAGCACGACCATCGGCAGCAGCTCGATGCCGAATTTGGCACGGCGCAAAAGCACGGTGTAGAGGCCCCAGCAGAACGCGCTGCCGACGATCCACAGCTCGCCGGCGTTGACCTTGAGCTGCAGCAGCGCCGCCAGGTTGCCGTGGGCAACGATGAAAATCATCCCGGCAAGCGCAACCAGCGCGCCAAGCGACTTCCACAGCCCGAGCGGCTCGCCCAGCACGAAACGGGCGAGCACCATCGTCATGACAGGCGACAGCGCCATGATGATGCCGGCCGTGGTGGCGTCGGTGTGGTTGAGGCCGTGGTAGATCATACCCTGGCACAGCGTCAGGCCGATCGCCCCCACGGCGACGACCTCCACGGCGCGCGTTCGCAAGAGCCCGATCATCGCCTCGTGATGACGGTGCACAATCGGCAGCAGGATGGCGCAGGCAAGCGTCAGCCGCCAGAAGCAGAGGCCCCAGGGCGGCATTTCAGGCGCCACCCATTTGGCCGCGATATAGACACCAGCCGAAAGCAGCCAGCACAGGATGGCGGCCGGATAGCCGGCCAAAGAGGGGCCGGCTACGGGTTGCGCGGCTTCATGCGCTATCGGCATTGCCTGCATGTCATGCCTCCCCCTTCGATGACCTCGCCAGACGGGGACAACATAACCTGTGTCGCTGGGTCGTGCATCCGTTTTGAAAGGCGAGAAGGAAGCTGCCCGGCCGATCGTGAAAACGATGTCAGTCCGTCTTTTGGCCGGAACGCATTGCGGAAACGTCCATCCACATCGCGCCCACGGCATGGCCATCGCCGGTCGGAATCGCGGCTGGCGAGCTCGGCATGTTCCCAGCCGGCCAGTTTGCTCAGTTCGGCGATCTCGCTCGCGCGTTCAACTCCATCATCCCCGCTATTTGGCCCGCGGTGCGCTGCGGCGGGGCGCGATGCGCGGCTCGTGCGACTGAGTTTCTTCTGACCGCACTCCCCACCAGAGAGCATCTGCAACCTATGTCAGCGGCTGTATCTGAGATGTCAATTCACGGGACAATCGGCTTCGCACCTGAGGCGAATGTCTGACGGTTTCATTTGGCGAGCACCGTTGTGACAGCGTGTTGGAGCTTCTCACCGAATGGAAGCTCGGCTACCAAATCCAGCGCTTTCTTCTTGTCCAGAGCTAGCACCAAGGCGAGTCTCGCCAGTCCAGCCTTCGACATCACCAATCGAGCTGGACGATCCGGAGCCTTCCATTCTCCAAAGACGTCACTGAAGCTTGGGCCTTTCTTCATACCAAGTTTGGAAATTAATGCCTTTAGCTCGTCCACAGCGCTCAGGCCGGCGAACTGAGTTGCGGAAATGAATCCGCCGTATGGGTCCCTCGCACGAGGGTGATTTGGAGCTATTGCAAAGCCATTCTTCTTCGCGAGTTCGATGATCTTGATGAGGTCCTCGTCTTTGTTCAAGAACAAATCTATTGACTCGCGATCGATACCAATTTTGAAGTCGCCAGCCTCTATCTTCTGTTCATACTCATGACGCAATTTCTGAACCGCATCGGACAGATCGGAGAACTCATCGTCAGCCAACTCCAGAAGCGCACTTACGCGAAACACCCTTCGTCTCAGGTTCTGTGGCGTCTCACGGGAATTCTTGTATCGAAGCTTCCAGTCTATGGCTGCCCAGGCGTGTTGCAGAATCGTTCGAACCTGTATCTCTGCTCGCAATCCCGCGAAGCGCATATTTTCGGGTAGCCCGGCTCTCTCTGGTTTATATGTAACTACAAAATGGCGTGAACGATAACCGAACTGGTCCGGCTCAAGCTGCTCTTGCTTGTTGATCGAATGCTCCTGGTCGATGCTGTAAATCTCGGCCAAGCGGCCGCACACTCGATCCGCATCCTCATTCAGATAGCAGATTATCCGTAACCCTGAGAGGTCAGTGACTTCTGAGAAATTCTTGTACTTCTGCTCCTTCTCGGGAAGATCAACCTTTTCCTCGAAGCTGTCGATTTCCTTTGTTCGGCTTTCTATCGTATGGAAGTCCTTACCTTCCTCAAGCAACTCGCGCAGCAACGCTTCGTTTCGGTCAGTAAATTGCAGGTAGGTTCCATGAACGGCCTCATAGGCCAGTCTAAGCGCGTGTGAATAATCTGACAAATTGCGGCTCCCAAAGCAGGTGTCAATTTTTTAAATAAACCACGTCGACAGGCGGGCACCACGGCCGGTCGGCGAATTATCAATCGCCGCGTTGTTCTCGCCAGCATCGATGTATGAAGAGCATTTTAGCGAGGTTGTAGATTTGAAACCAAGTGTAAGCATAAGCTTAGACTGCTGCGAGCACCAATTTCAAATCCGTATAGCGCACGATGTCAAATACCTGAGAATTAGACTGGCCAGTTTACCTTATTCAGAGCTGAGAGGCACTCTTCACCGTAGGGTTTCTCGACCTGACGAGCAAATGTAGCAAGACCATGGATGTGGTGTCTCATGCCGCGGATGGAGCTGAAGCCTCTGATGCGTGCATGATCAGCTGGGCCGTGCTTGGGCGAAGTGAGATAGTACAGATGCTGTCGCATGAGAATTCGAAAATCACGCTGCAGGCGAGGCTCTTCCCCGTCAACCAAGAGGCCGAGGACGATCTTGCGCGAACCCGGCGACAGGATAATTGTCTTGGCAGTGTTTGGGGAGAGGCCATGCTTCGCCATAGCGGCATAGATTTCGCCAATTACGGCTCGGCACTTGTCGCGGTTGAAAGTTTTGTCCTTGGTCGAGACCGTCAGGTCGTCGGCATAACGGGTATAGATCATGCCGTGTTTGGCAGCTATTTCTTCGATCAGTTCATCGAGTTTACGGACTGCCAGATTGGCTAGCATAGGGCTGGTGGGAGCGCCTTGAGGAAGATGGCCCATCCGGCGGGCACCATAGACCTTGATTGTTTCACGCTCTCGATTTGACCACCATCGGGGGTTCTTGCGACTGGTAGTGAGGCTTCCAAGCCGTGTGCAGATGCGGGCCAGCTCCAGCGAAATCAATCGCTGAAATCCGAGTGACTGGAAGACACGGTAAACTGAAATCTCGTTAATGGATTCAAAGAAATTGCGGACATCCATTTTGACGATCCATCGGGCTCCGCAGTGGGGTTCGGCAGCGGCAACAAGCGTGTCACCCTTGGAAAAGGCTACACTCGCCGAATGTGGTCTGACATGTCCAAGGATACGGTGGGTTATCCATCGCTGAACTTTCATGAGCGCCGGGCTCGGCACAGCAATGACACGGAAACGTTTCTCTCCCGTGTGTGAAGGGCGCTTCCGTATTAAAAACAACCTGTAGGGCTCTCCATCGGCGCGCGAAGTTATCGCCCGGAGAAGGCCATAGTCGACGTCGGCAGCATGGGCGAGATGGCGAAGTGTGAATACGGGGGCGACGTCTGCGTTGACGGCGTGGATTAGCTTCGCGGTTTCTATTGCGTTAGCAACGATGCCGGGATCCGTATCCTTGGCGCTGCGGCGATATTGCTGAGGGCTCCACCGGGACATCTACTTCGACACCCAAGGGGTGAGACATGTCCCGCAGTGAGCAAGACATCGCCCCGAACCGCCCTTGGGCGGGCGCTGTGGGACATGCCTTAGCATCAAGCGGACGCTTGGCCAAAGAGCTGCAGAATCTGCAGTCCGTGAATGAACAATCCGAAGATTGCCCATCGGTGCCGGAATGACCGGCATCAACTAGACACCTTCGATGGAGCCCTCAACGACTTTGGATAATAGAGTATTTCCGGTGGTTCTGAAAGTGGTTCCAGTTCGGGCGCTTCATACTTGGCATTATCGAGCTCGGCATGTCCTTGGTCCGTCAGCCGCCGTGCGTCGTCAATCCAGTAATGCGCCACTGCTGTTATAAGTGCCTTTTCAATATCCAGAATAGTGAGGCCTGTCCGTCTGGAGATGGTTTCGCTGTCTCTGGGAGGGCGGCTCAATGCGGCAAGCACCATCAGCGACCGGCGAGCATATGGCTTTGCATTTGAAAGCCATGGCGAGACTGCAAGTTTGGTCTGACGCATATCCAGCAGTCGAGACCTGATCGTCTCATCGTCTAACTCCGAAGCGCTTGCAAATGTTTCTCTCGTGCCAGAGGTAATCCGCTTCGGAAACAGCGGTATCCACCCGCGTCCCCCCGTGTGCAGAATACGGGGTGAATTGTTGGGTGCGCCGTGAGCGAAAGCAATGAGGGCGCCGGTCCCTCCGTAGCCTAAGGACTCGATGCGGTCGTGGTTTAGCGGATCATAGCGGACACATAGTTCTCTTAATTTCAAACCACGTTGCCACATCGAATAGTCGGAAAGAGTATCGCACCTCCGGACGATATGAACGTCAGGCAACGATGGGTGACGCTGCACGCGTCTCTGGCCACTCTCAGTTGCGGCGTAGGCCGCGACTTCAAAACGCATCCCAACGGTTTTCCTCGCGGACCACCAACTACGCACAGAGCGAACTAGCCATGCAGCCTGAATGTACCGGTATGCACGGTTGCCGCTACCTATGAAATCAGTGACGAGCATGAACCGTCGGACACGCCTTTTCCGGATATTGTCGGGGCCAGGATGGCTTACAAATTTCTCGGGAAACTCACGGCACAGTTCCGAGATCAACTGGGCCACGATACCCTCACTGCCGACGTCCGGATCGTATGCCTTTGTAGGGCGGACCGGTTGAGGTCCTGATCCTTCCGCCCGCTTTACTTTTCTTGCCGACTCTTTGAAAAGGCGATGCGGGACACCTCTGCGATGGTTCAATTCCCGCTCGGCATAAAGCCCGATAAGACCATCACCTCTCGATCTTGCTAAGATCAGTTCGCGGAGGCGGTCGTTGAATTTGTCGCGGGACACTAACTGCATTGACTCAAGCAAATCGACCGCCGTTAGCTGGTCGGCGGCATCAAACTGCCCTAGCCAGGCCAGCGTCGTGTCTGATGACAGAAATTTTGAGTTCTTTGGCATATGATTTATAGCAATCAAGCGTCATTCAAGGGGAATAATACTAATAAGAATATGTAGCGCAAGAGCAGTATTTGATTTCTCCAACTCTGTCAGCTAAAGAAGGTTATAAAAATAACTGATCAGCCAATAGATCTGGTCCGTTGCTGGGTCTTTATGCGGTCGCGCCCGGCTACCGTTCGGGTCGCTCCAAGCTCCTGCCTCTCGCCGAGCGCTTGGCGCAGACGCCGCCCTATCCGCCCCCCTTCAACTCGGCGAATACAAAGGCATAGGGCACCGCTTCGCACCCCGCCGTTGTGGAGCATGCATTCATCGCCGAATCCAATACGAATAGAGAAGCAGCGATCAGGGCCTGATCGCGCGGGCCGACATAAACCTTCTCACCATGGAAAAGATTGTTGCGCACGAGACGGACCGCCTCAAACAACATCTGCAGATTGACGACGGTTGCCGGTTTTGTGAAGGCTACTTCATTCGCTGCAATGACGGTCAGGCTTTTGGGTTGATCGCTAAAGAAAATATCGGCCTGTGGCGCCTTGCGCATTGCGGCGAAAAAAACTGTTCCCAGCGCCCTGGAAAACTTCTCCCAGTCGGGATGGGCTGCTTTGGACACCACTCCTTTGAGGAAACCGCCTCGCTTCAAGGCAAATTCAAATCGAGAAAATACAGCGAAGAGCGTCACAGCATCGGCGCTCGTCTGGTGTTCGATTCCTGCCCGGTAGTGGTTCATATCATACCGCCTTGCTCGCTGAGGGCGCCGTAGGGCGCTTCTGAGAACTGGATCGGACAATTCTTGAATCAACCGAAACTGCCCGATCAGGAGCTTGGCAAACTTACGAATTGCCACCCCAACTTTGTCAAGAACCACCTTCCCAGATCACCCCCTCATTAACCATTCGTTAACCATTCTCTCGCTAGCGTTTACCTCTCAGTAAGGATTCGCCAGCCGTGACCTTTGCCGCCCCCCTCGAGGCCAAATCCATTCGTTTTCGCGCGCGTTCTTTCGTCGCTTTCACGCTGACGCCCGAAGCGCCTTTGGACGTGTGGCTGGAGGGGCTGGACCACTGGATCGGCAACTCGCCAGGCTATTTTGCCGGGCGGCCGGTGGTGCTTGATCTCAACACCTTGAAGCCCGATGTCGCGGCGATCGAATCGCTGGTCGGCGTGCTTGGCCATCGCGGCATCCGCATCTACGCCATCGAGCTCGACGGCCACGCCGCACTCGCGCCCAACCTGCCGCCGGTGCTGGTCGGCGCCAAGGAGGCGACGACGGATGGGCTGCTGCCCCGCAAGGCGCGGGAGGATGTTTCCGGAGAGGGCAAGGCCGAGGGCAGGGCGCCTGAAGCCGGCGCGGCCAAGGTCGCCGACGGCAAGGCTGACGCAAGCAAGGCGGGCGATAGCGAGCCGCAGGTTGAGCCTTCGGGCACGCTGATGATCAAGGCGCCGATCCGCTCCGGCCAGGCGATCGTGCATCCGCATGGCGATGTCATCGTGCTCGGTTCGGTCGCCTCCGGTTCGGAGATCATCGCGGCGGGCTCGATCCATGTCTATGGCACGCTGCGCGGGCGCGCTTCGGCGGGTGCGCTGGGCAACAGGGGCGCGCGCATCTTCTGCCGCAAGAACGAGGCCGAGCTTCTGGCGGTCGACGGCTGGTACGTCACCGCCGAGGAGATGGAAGGCGTTTCGCGCGGCAAGCCGGTGCAGGCGTTTCTCGACGGCGACGCGTTGCGGGTTTCGACGCTGAGCTGACATTCGTTTCGATATTGGGGCGGCCGGGCCGCTCGACCAAGAACAACAACAACGGAGGCTTTTCAATGGGCAAGGTAGTGGTGGTCACCTCGGGCAAGGGGGGCGTCGGCAAGACGACCTCGACGGCGGCCCTAGGGGCGGCCGTGGCCAAGACCGGCAAGAAGGTGGCGCTCGTCGACTTCGACGTCGGCCTGCGCAACCTCGACCTGATCATGGGCGCCGAACGGCGCGTGGTGTTCGACCTCGTCAACGTCATCCAGGGCCAGGCGAAACTCTCGCAGGCGCTGATTCGCGACAAGCGGGTCGAGACGCTGTTCCTGCTGCCGGCCTCGCAGACGCGCGACAAGGATGCGCTGACCGAGGAAGGCGTCGGCGAAGTCATCGACAAGCTGCGCTCGGTGTTCGACTACGTGTTCTGCGACAGCCCGGCCGGCATCGAGCGCGGCGCGCAGCTCGCCATGCGCTTTGCCGACGAGGCGGTCATCGTCACCAATCCGGAAGTGTCGTCGGTGCGCGATTCCGATCGCATCATCGGCCTGCTCGATGCCCGCACCTTGCGGGCCGAGCAGGGCGAGCAGATCGCCAAGCATGTGCTGGTGACGCGCTACGATGCGGCGCGTGCGTCGCGCGGCGAGATGCTGTCCATCGACGACGTGCTGGAAATCCTGTCGGTGCCGCTGCTCGGCATCATCCCGGAAAGCCAGGATGTGCTGCGCGCCTCCAATCTCGGTTCGCCGGTGACGCTGTCGGAGCCGCTCAATGCAGCCGCCAAGGCCTATATCGACGCTGCCAGGCGGCTGGAGGGCGAGGAATTGCCCGTCATCGTGCCCTTCGAGCGCAAGGGCTTCCTCGATCGTCTTTTGGGAAGGAGGGCGGCATGAACCTGCTCGACATCTTCAAGCGGCGCTCCAGCGCCCCGGTGGCGCGCGAGCGACTGCAAGTGCTGCTCGCCTATGAGCGCCGCAACCGCAGCCAGCCCGACCTCGTCTCCATCCTGCGCGAGGAGATCATGGCCGTCATCGCCAAGCATGTGCAGATTGACCAGGACTATCTGCAGGTCTCGATGGACCGCGGCGAGACCATGTCGACGCTGGAGATCGACATCCAGATCCCCAACAAGAGCGCCGTGCCGCTGGCCATGGCGGGGTGAGGGCAACTTAGGGGGAGCCGCGATCCTTCGCGCCCCCCTCTGTCCTGCCGGACATCTCCCCCACAAGTGGGGAGATTGGCAATTTCTGCGCTTCAGGTCTTCTTGCAACGTTGGCGATTGGCGAAAGCCCGCATGACGTCCAATCTCCCCTCGTGTGGGGGAGATGTCCAGGACAGAGGGGGACGCTGTCCCGCCGGCAGAACCGGCTTCGCACCCTCGCACCGCATCGCTCGCAGCGTCCAAACCCCTAAAATGTCCCAAATTTACCTTTGTGCCGACGGGGCTTCCCCTGCGCAAGCAGCGGATGTAGGCTATATTAGCAATTTGTTAAGTTCTAAGCGAGGTATGCGTAAGGGGAGTTTGGCGATGAACTTCAGAGGCCTGATCAAGCGTGCTGAAGACGTGGATAAAGCGATCCAGGACCTGCAGATCGATTTGGCGGACGCGCTGGATGCAAGTCTCGACGCCGACGACCTGGCACCGCCGGAGAGCGACGATGTGCCGGATGCCCAGGCGGCAGCCGATGACGGGCCACCCCAGGCCGATGCGGCAAATGACGACAATGCCGGGAATGCCGAGAATGCGGGCGCTGCGGACAGTTCCGAAACCGCGCCAAGACTGACCGCCCATACACAGACCCGGCTGGCTGCATTGAGCGCCTTCGAGGGGCTCTTCCACGACGCCAGGGACTATCTGGAGGAGATCAACGACAAGCTGTCGGAGATCGGCACCTCACACCATCTGACGCGCGAATTCCTCAACATCCTGCACAGCGACATCCTGCGCGCCAACGAGCTGGAGGTCGCCAATGCCGCCCTGGCCGCCGAACAGAGGGCTCTGTCGGAGAAGCTGCACGACGCGACGCGAAAGCTGCGCGAGCGTGACGGCGCTTTCGAAGCGCTGCAGCAGCGCGAGACAAGCCTGGTCCAGGACCGGGAGACGCTTCGTGCGGCACTTGCCGCGGTCAGGCTGGAACTCGTCGAGACAGCCAATGCGAGCGCCAAACGCGAAGCGGAGTTCGGCGACATCGCCAAGCGGCTGACCGCCAGGACTGTCGAGGCCAACAGGCGCTTGCGCGAAAGCAAGATGCTGCGCGAAAAGCACGTCAACCTGTCGATCGAACTCGACAAGGCGCTGAAGCGGGAATCGCAGGCGCGCCACAGGCTCGACGAGCTGTCGGCGGTCCATGCCACCGAAGCAGCGCGGCTGGCGGAGCTGCTGGCGGCGCTCGGCAAGAGCGAGAAAGAGGAGATGCGGCTGCAGAAGTCGCTCGAGGCGGCACAGGCGAAACTGTCGGAAACGACCGAAGCGGCCCACATGATGGAAGGCGACAAGGAAGCCGAGCTGGCTCGCAGCCAGGCGGAAATGCGCGGGTTGAGCTCGGAGATCCAGAACCTGCAATCGCGGCTGGAGCAAGTGTCGAGCGAAAACGGCGAAGCCGCAGGCGAGATCGCCAGGCTCAAGAGCGAACTGAACGATGCCCTGGCCGAAAAGAAGATCGCCGATGAAAGATTGTCCGCGCTGAGCCAGGAGAGCGAAAGCGACAAGATGAGTCTTTCCAAGGTGAACGCCAACCTTTCTCAGCTGACGCTGCAACAGGCGTCCGAACAGATACAGTTCGACGTGCAGAGGCAGGAGTGCGAGGACCTCAAGGCCGAAATCGCCTCGCTCAATGCCCGGATCAAGGAACTGCTGCCCTATGAGCGGCTCCACAAGGCCACCAATGGCAGGCCGCGCGAGGACGGCGTGGTCGAGATGGCCGGGGCGATGGCGAAGAAAGCACGGACGACGGGCAGGCGGCGCATGCGCAGGAATGTCGGCGCCGCCACCTGAAGCGTGTCGCGCCTGAAGGATTCAGGCGACCCGCTTCAGATCCTTCTTTTGTGCATGGGAGGCCGGCACCTCACCCGGAGAGTAAGTCCAATGGGGCACCGGCCAGGCGGATCGACAGGTCCGCCGCACAGGCAAGGTAGCGCGCCTCGGTCCCGCACGGCATTGGTGCGATCACGGAAGGTGCCAGCGGCAATTCCCCTGGCTTGTGATTCGAACCCTTGCGACGACCCGCCGGCCGGAGCCTGCAGACACGCCCAGGATAAGATCGCGGGCCGGCCCGGCGCCTTCTCAGTCGAGCGGTTCGTGCTGGTAAAGCTCGTCCATGCTGAGCGAGGCCAGGGCGCCGAAAGGGGCCTGTTTTTTCACGCGGCCGCCGCTCAGGATGACCACGTCGTCGCAGAACGAGATGGTGCTGTGGTGATGGCTGATGACGATGGTCGTGCGGCGGCCGGCTCTCGACTTCAGGGTCTCGACGATGGCCGCTTCCGACAGCCCGTCCACGGCATTGGTGGCCTCGTCCAGGATGAGGAGATCGGGATCGCGCACCAGGGCTCTCGCCAAGGCGATGCGCTGCCTCTGTCCCGCCGACAGATTGACGCCCCTGTAGCCAACCAGGGTCTCGTAGCCCTGAGGCAGCCTTTCGATGAATTCATGCGCTTCGGCCAGTCTCGCGGCGGCCTCGGCATCGCTGGCTGTCGCGGCATCCTGGCCGTAGATTATGTTTTCAAAAATGCTGCCGTCGACCAGTTCCAGTTCCTGGCTGGCCAGGGCGATGTGCCGGCGCCACTGGCTGGCGTCGATCCGGTCGAGCGGCGATCCATCGACGAGGATGCTGCCGGTGTCCGGTTCGACGAAGCGGCACAGGAGATTGACGATCGTCGTCTTGCCGGCGCCCGAGCGACCGATCAGCGCCGTCGAGCGGCCACCGCGGATCTCGAATGCCGCCGCATGCAGCACAACCTCGCGCCGGTCCGTGCCGGAGTAGGTGAATGTCACATCGTCGAACTTGATGCCCTGGCGCAGGCCGTGGAATGGCCCGTCGCCTTGCGGCGGTTGCGGCTTGCCTGTGGGATCCAGCAGCCAAGTCACCTCCTCAAGCGATCCGCTCAGGCCTTGCAGCTGGCTCCACGACCCCTGCAGGGCCCGCATATGCGGCTGCAGCCTGTAGAGCAGGATGACGAAGGCGATGATCAGCGGGAAACTCACCTGCGCCAGCCAGGCGCCGATCACCACGGCCAGGAACAGCATGGCGTGGAGAACCTCCGTCAGCGGCGGCAGCGCTCCCTGGCGCACGAGCAGCGCGAAGGAAGCGCGGCGAACCGCATCCGACGCCGTGTCGAATATCGCCTTTTCCCGGTTCTCCTGTCCGAAGATGCGGATCAGCCGTCCGGCATGCACAAGGTGAAGCATCTGCGAGGCGAGGTGGCCGTTGCGCGAGGCGACGCTGCGGCTTGGCTCCTTCAGATTGGCTGAGAGGATGGCGTGCGCGATCTGGACGAGCGCCAGTCCGAGCGTGACCAAAAGCGTCATGCGCCACGAAAGCAGCAGCAGGAAAGCCAGGAGGATGATGGCGGCCGATGCGCTGACGATGGCCGACAGCATGATCTGGATCGCATCGGAAGCCCGCCAGGATTCGTTGGAGATGATGTTGAGCAGGCGTCCTGGGTTCTGCCGCAGGAAGAACGGGTAGCCGACCCGCAACAGCTGCTCCGACAGGGCGCTGCGGATGGAATGGCTTGCCTTGCCGGAGATGAAGGTCGTCAGCAGCGTGTTGGCGAAGGCGAAGACGTTCTTCAGGATGATCGAGCCGAGGATGGCGGCCGAAATGACGATCAGCCGGTCGCGCTCGCTCAAGCCCGATCCGACGTGCTGGAGGACGGCGGAGAAGCCTGCCATTCCGGCGGCATCCCCGTGTCCCATGATGATGCCCAGCAACGGGATGATCAGGCCGATGCCGAACCCTTCGAGGACGGCGCTGACCAGGCCGAGAATCACCACCGCCGGAAGCAGGCGCAGTTGCCGCTTTCCGAACGCCCGGAACAGCATCGGCAGGTTTGGCGGCAGCATTGGCATTACAGCGTTTCACCTCGCCTGGGCATTGGCTTGTTGATCTTGGCGCACCGGTTCGGCCCGCGGCCGTCTGACCAGCAGGAGAACCGCGAACCTGGCCGCGCCGAGCAAATTCATGGCGACGATCGGCCAGTGCGGCAGGTTGAGTTCACGATCGAAGGCGGGTCCTCCCGCCAATTCCCGGAAAGCCCCTCTTGCGGCCCAGTAGAAATGGCGAAGCAGCCAGGGCGCGTGGCGAACATGCTTCAGGCAGAGCCCGCCATTGCCCAGGCTGTAGTCGCGATGCAGCTTTTCGATGGCTTTGCGATCCCGCCGGCCGTGATGGTGGAAAATCGTCATGTCAGGCACATACTCGACCGCGATGCCGAGCAGCATCGCGCGCACGAGATAATCGGTATCCTCGGCCGACCGCAATGGTCCGCCGGCGCCGAAGCGTTCGTCGAAATAGCCGATGCGGGCCGCGACATCGCGGTGCATCGTCATGTTGCAGCCCAGCACGAAACCGCCGGGATGAACATCTGGCGTCAGCCGCTCGCGCGTCCACGACCGCTTGATGGTGAACGGCAAATCCCGGGGATCGCCAAGCTCGACACGGCCGCCCCGGATGAGCCATTGTTCCCCGGACGCATAGTGTCGCTCCAGATCGCGCAGATAGTCGCGATGGACCGCGCAGTCGTCGTCGACGAAGACCAGCACACGGCCGCGCGCGCGCCTCAGCCCGGCGTTGCGCGCAGCCGCCAATCCGGGGCGCGGCTCGCAAACGGGCGTGAACGGAATTTCCGACGCAGCCGCGATGCTGGCCAGGCGTTCGGCCGTGCGGTCGCTCGAACCGTTGTCGACGACCACGAGTTCGGCGGCGAAGCCGGCATGTGCGCGGCATGCGGCTTGCAC
>NZ_RZQP01000370.1:0-3603 GCF_003998165.1 Mesorhizobium sp. M7A.F.Ca.US.007.01.2.1
ATCATCACCAGATGCCGGCCGAGCGGCGTCTTGGCCATGATCAGCGAAAAGACCACGAAACAGCCAACCGCGATCCAGGCGGTGAGCGGCAGGCCGACAAGGCGCTGGATGCCGAACCAGCGGATGGCCGGCGCCAGGTCCTGCGCCGAGCGGCCGCCCGACACGACCAACACGAGGCCGCGCACCCAGATGTAGGACGCCAGCGTGATGATGAAGGCGCTCATCTTCACCTTGACCACCAGATAGCCGTTGAAGGCGCCGATGAGACCCCCGACTGCCAGCGCCAGCAGCAGCGAAACCGGAACCATCAGCCACTCGGGATGCAGCTGCACGCCCATGCCGATGCCCGACGAGCAAAACAGGATGCCGACCGCCATGGCGCTGAGCGCTGCGACGGATTCGACCGACAGATCCATGTGACCGGCGATGATCACCAGCGCCAGGCCGATCGACATGACGCCGAGCACGCTCGAAGCCTCGATGATATTGGCGAAGATGCCGAGCTGAAAGTAGTTCGGGACGAAGATGGAGAAGACCACCAGCACGAACAGCAGCATGAACCAGACGAGGTTGTCGAGTACGAACTCCAGGGCTTTGCGTGTGCGCGGGTTCATGGGTTGATCCGGTTGGCGCCCCCGCGAAATCAACTCGATTTCGTCGGGTTCAGGCGCGGATTCAAATTCGCCACGGCATCCTTTCGGACGCGGCGGTGTGAAAGGCAGGCTCCGGGCCGCTACGGCCCGGAGCGCTTTCAGATGACTATTCGACCGACTTGACGGTGTCCGTCGGCGGCTTCTGGTTGCCCCAGAAGGCCGGATTATCGACGTTTTCCTTGGTGATCGCTGCACCGGGGATCTTGATGTTCGGACCCCAGGCTTCCTTGGTCACGGTCGATTTCAGGCCGAGCACGTCGTATTCGCCGGGCTTGATTTCCTGCTTCTTGACGATCTTGTCCATGAACATGGCGACAGCCGCGGCCTGCGCGTAAAGCGGCTGCTCGATTTCGGCGTTGAGCCAGCCCTTGCGGATCAGGTCGAGGCCGACCGGAGCGCCGTTCGAGCTCATCAGCATGACGTCGCCCGGCTTCTTGCCGGCCGCCTCGAGCGAGGCGACGGCGGCGACCGATAGGTGCGCGGCATGGCTGAAGATCAGGTCGATGTCGGGGTTGGCCAGCATCTGGTCGGCAACGATTGTGCCGGCATTGCTGGCTTCCCATTGCATGGCCGGAAGCGAGATGATCTTGACGTCCGGAAATGCCTTCATCTTCTCCTCAAAACCCTTCTGGATGTCGAGCGTGTAGGGATCGCCGGGGTCGCCGAGCACCTGCAGAACCTTGCCCTTCACCGAGCCGTTCTTGGCTTTCAGCAGCTTCTCGGCCTGATCCGCGGCGACGTAGCCGATCTCGACCGTTCCGGCGACAGAGGTGAAGTCGGACGGGGTCGAGGTGATCTGGCGGTCGAACTCGACCACCGGGATGCCGGCGGCGCGCGCGGCTTCGATGGACGGTTTCAGCGCATTGAAGTCGACTGCAGCCAGGATGATGGCCGCCGGCTTCAGCGCGATGACATCGTTCATCTGCGATTGCTGGGCGTCGGTCTTGTTGTCGGCGTTCAGCGTCTTCATCTCGTAGCCGGTCTGCTTCAGGAACAGTTCCAGCGCGCTCACCGAGCCGGTCTGGAACTCGTCCAGCAGGGTCGGCACCATATAGTAGACGATACCCTTGGACTGGGCGAATGCCGGCGTGAGCGTGGCAAAGGCCAGTGCAAGGATACCGAAGACAGCAAGAAGTATTCGCTTCATGTCGTTCGCTCCTCTTAAGCCGGACCCCTCTTTTGTCCCTCAGCCTGTCGGTCCGGCACCGGCAAGCGTCTCACCGGTGATCATGTTGATCACCGCGTCGGGACTTGTTTTATTGCGTGCGACATCGCCGGCCACGACGCCCTGGCGGATCACCACGATCCGGTCGGCGACCTGAAAAGCCTGCTGCATGATATGGGTGATGATGACGACGCCGATGCCCTGGTTGGCCACCTGGCGGATCATGTCGAGACCGCGCCGCGTCTGTTCGACACCGAGGGCGGCGAATGGTTCGTCGAGCAGCACCAGCTTGCCGCCCCAGTGCACGAAGCGGTTGAGTTCGATGGCTTGCCGCTGGCCGCCCGAAAGATGCTCGACATTGGCGCGCAGCGAGGGAATGCGGGTGCCGGCATTGGCCAGCGCCTTTCCGACGACGGCTTCCATGGCGCGCTCGTCAAGCACGGGAATGCCGAGAAACTTGCGGGTGATCTCGCGGCCCATGAAGAAATTGGCGACCACGTCGACGTTGGTGCACAGCGAGAGATCCTGGTAGACGGTCTCGATGCCGGCCGCCTTGGCCTCGGCCGGTGATTTGGCGAGGAATTCCTTGCCCTCGAACAGCATGCGGCCCGATGTCGGCTCCAGTCCGCCTGATATGATCTTCACCAGTGTCGATTTGCCGGCGCCGTTGTCGCCCAGCAGCGCCACGACCTCGCCCTTGTCGATCGAGAAGCTGATCCCCTTGAGCGCTTCGATCGCGCCATAGTTCTTGGTGACGTTGTCGAGCACCAGCAGGGGTTCACTCATGCCGCAATCTCCCTGCCTTTGAGAAGGTCGCGCTCGCGTTCGCGTTCGGCCGCGAACATCTGCCCGAAGCGAGGTGACAGAACCCCGGAAACCGCCAGGGCGGCGGCGCCGCGCAGCACGGAATGCTGTCCGCCGCGCGCGACCACGACCCTGGGCGTCGTGCGGTCCTTGCGGGCCGAGACGGAGTTGTGCAGGCCTGCGGCCGAACCAGCCAGCATTTCGAGCAGGTCGGTGGATGCCAGCCCGCCGAGGATGACCGTCTCCGGGTCGAACAGGTTCTCGATGACGGCGACGGCGTTGTGAAAGATCGGTGCGACTTCGGCCACCCAGTCGGCCTCGCTGCCGTTCCAGCGCCGGAGCGCCTCGAGCGACAAATATCTTTCGAGGCAGCCGCTGTTGCCGCACGGGCAGGCCTCGCCGCCGGGAATGACGGGAATGTGTCCGATCTCGCCGGCATTTCCCCAGGCGCCGCGCAAGGCGCTGCCGTCATGAACCATGACGCCGCCAAGGCCGACGCCGAAATAGAGATAGTAATATTCGGAAAACTGGGCGCCGAGGCCATAAAGGCGCTCGCCCATGGCGGCCGCGGCCATATCGGTTTCAAAGAAGGCCGGCAATCCGGTGGAGGCCGCCAGCCGTTCGCGCAGCGCGACATCCTTCCAGCCGGTCATGGTGGTCGGCCCCACGAAACTCATGGACTCCACGTCGAATGGGCCGGGCAGGGCCATGCCGACCCCCAGCACCCGTCCGCCAGCCCGCAGCCGGGTCAATTCCACCACCATCGCCCCGATCAACTCGAAGGCGCGGTCCGGCGTCGCGTTCGGCGCTTCGCGGTAGATGCTCTCGATCACGTCGCCGCTCAGATTGATCAAGGCGGCGCTGATACCAAGCGGAGTGATGTGGATACCCACGGCATAGCCGCCCTCGGGGTTGATCCGGAGCGTCGCCGGCGGCAGGCCGCGCCCCCTCGGCTCTTCGCGCAGCGACAGGATGTAGTCC
>NZ_RZQP01000371.1:0-3597 GCF_003998165.1 Mesorhizobium sp. M7A.F.Ca.US.007.01.2.1
CCCCTACTCCCCTACTCCCTGCGAGCATCATGCCCTACCAATCCCCGATCTCCCCCGGCCGTTCCTGGTATGAGGACACGGCCGGCCCGCGGCCTGAATACCCGGCGCTGGATGGCGACCGGACATGCGACGTCGTTGTCATCGGCGGCGGTTTTACCGGCCTGTCGGCGGCAGCGCATCTGGCCAAGGCGGGCGCCAATGTCGTTTTGATCGAGGCGTATCGCTTCGGTGATGGCGCCTCCGGGCGCAATGGTGGCCAACTTGGCACCGGCCAGCGCGCCTGGGCCGAGGACCTGGAAGCCGAGTACGGCTTGTCCCGCGCCAAGGCGCTGTTTGATCTTGCCGAAGAGGCGAAGGCGCATCTCCTCGAATTCACTGCCGCCAACCAGATCGATATCGACTATATGCCGGGCCAGCTCTCGGTGGCGCACAAGCCGCGCTATGTCGATGACTACAAGGCGCATGCCGAGATCATGGCGAGCCGTTTTTCCTACCCGCATATCTCGTTCATGGATGCCAGGGAGACGGCGGAGCGGCTGGGCTCGACCGCCTATTTCGGCGGCACGCGCGACACCGGCACAGGGCACATCCATCCGATGAAGCTGGTGATCGGCACGGCGCGGGTGGCAGCGCTTGCAGGCGCGCAGCTGTTCGAGGGGACTCAATCAACCGGCATCATTTCCAGTGGCGGCAAGGTCAAGGTTTCGACACCGAGAGGCACGGTGACGGCGCAGAAATGCCTGATCGCGGTCAACGCCTATGGGGGCACGCTCGAGCCGGTGAGTGCCGCGCACATCATGCCGATCGGTTCGTTCATCGGCGCGACGGTGCCTCTGGATACGCACTCGGACGTGCTGCCGGGCGGCGAGGCGGTCGACGATTCCCGCTTCGTCGTGCGCTATTTCCGCAAATCGAAGGACGGGCGGCTGCTGTTTGGCGGACGCGAGGTCTATGGCGTCAACGATCCCCGGGATATCCACATCCACATCCGTCGCCAGATCGCGGAACTCTATCCGGCGCTCGGGGATGTCGAGATCACGCATGGCTGGGGCGGCTATGTCGGCATCACCGTGCCGAGAAAGCCTTTCGTGCGCGAAGTGATGCCCAATGTCATCTCGGCCGGCGGCTATTCCGGCCACGGTGTCATGCTGTCGAACTACTTTGGTAAACTCTATGCCGAAACCGTTGCCGGCAACCGCGACCGGCTGAAGCTGATCGAGGATCTGAAAATCCCGCCTTTCCCTGGCGGCCGGCGTTTCCGCACGCCGCTGCTGTTCCTGGCGCTCAACTGGTTTGCGCTGCGCGACAGGATCTAGCCGGCCGGCCTGATGTAATATTGTAATATTTGTTGTAACATTTGTTGCCGTGCGACGCATTGCGCAATTTCCCGCAAAGGCGCAGAATCCTCTATGTTGGCGTACTGATGCCACAATCGCAGGCGAAAGCTGCCGGTTCTGGGCGATTGTTCGGGGATTGTTGCGGGCCTGCCCGCGTTGTTTTTGGGACCGATGCGGATCAGACGCCGGACTTCCGGCACCGATCGAAAGAACGTCGGCCCGCTTATGGAGGTGGCAAGAGTGAGAGAGCCCTTCAGTTTCGGTACGCCGGAACGTCGGCGCTTTGCCATGCAGTTCGGATACGACATGCGGCCGTCCTTCTGGCAGGAAGTCCGTTCGAACTCGCATCTGGTGATCGCCGCGATCGGCACCGCCGCGCTGCTTGGGGTCGCCGCCGTGGCGCTGTGGCTGGCATTGCCGGCCAGCGACAGACAGGCGGCAGCGAGCCCCGAACAGACCATTCCAACGGTTCCGGTGAAGACGACGAAAATAACCCCGGTTGGGGCCGCGGTCGCTGCGGCAGCCGTGCCGCAGGCGCGCAAGTCCGACGCAATTCCAACAACTGTGGCGGCCGCGCAAGACAACATTCCCGCACTCGCCGCCAATGACCCGCGCTGGACCGGTTCCCAGCTGAAGGCCGCATCCGCGTCCGATTCGACTGCTCCCAGCCAGGTGGCGGACAAGGCACCCGACAAGCAAACGGCGGCATTCGCGCAGCCGGCAGCCGATACCGATGCCGCCACCGAACTTGCCAAGGTAGCCGCGCCCGGCGCAACCGCGGGCAACCATCCCGACGGCGCACAAACCGCCGCCATTCCCGAGGTGCAACCGCAAGTGCCGGCTCAAGAGCCAGCGGCAGAAGGTGATGACAGCCAGGCCAAGGCGAAGCCAAGGAAAGCCGCAGCCGCCGGAACAGGACGCATCCTGAGGGCCGTGACCATGCGAAGCGGCCCGAAGAAAAATGCCGCCGCCATCGGTACGGTGCCAGCCAAAACCTCGGTGCAGGTGATGAGCTGCAAGAAATGGTGCCAGATCACCTACAACGGCAAGACCGGCTGGATCTACAAGAGCTACATCAAGACCGGCGCCTGACGTCTACCGCCTTGGGTGAGGCACGCCCCTTGTCTTGGCGCCTATCGTTCCCAAAACCGCTGCAGTGCGGAGCAGGCTTGCTTGATCGCCCGAACGGCTTTCGAAGACATAGCCGGCGGAACCGACGATGGCCGAGCCTCGCCGGCTGACGGAAACCTCAACCGTGAAGGCCTGCTCTGCTCGGGCATCTTTGCACCTGCCGATGTTCCGGCCTTGGCGAAGCTGGCCAGAACGGGGCTGGCTCGGCTTACGACCAGATCGCCGCGCCGCGAATTGACCGTGAATGTGCTGTAGAGATCGGGCAAAGAAATCGAGCGCAACCTGGAAAAATCCTGCAACTCGGCCACGGATTCGAACGGTGCATGCTTGAAGCCGCCGGCGACTTCGACCTTTTGCGTGGCGACCGCGGCAAAGATGCTGGCGCCGCTGCGGGAATATTCGACCGCGATCGCAAGCCAGTTGGACATCTCCGGATCGACGCCGAGCGAAGCGAAACCCTGGGCAAGCAGATTGTGATCGGCGGCGTTGAGATCGATCAGGCCCGAATGCCCCTGCAACCGCATCACGACCGTCAGATCGCCGACCACGCAGGAGACTGGCTCGAAATTGAGCGGCAACCCGATATCGGCGCCATCGCTCGACAGCCGCGCCGCCAGCACATTGGTCAGGCCTTCGGCGAGCAGGCCGAGCCGCTGGCTTTCAGTCTCGTTCGAAGCGATCTTGAGCCGCGTCCAGGCGGTCAGGGCGAAGGTAGAGGTGATGGCGGAGACGATGAGGAGGAAGACAAGGACAGCGACGAGGGCGAAGCCGGAGGATTGGCACTCGCAAGAGGCCGATGAATCACGGGGATTTTCTTCGACCACAGTCCACCATCGAGAATAAAAGTGCACTGTCACCGCAATTCCCTACAATCGTTGTTTATCTCTTTTTTAAATCATTCATCCCAAATCAATCTTAAATTTTTGTTTATTGGTATATATTGGTCAAATGTTAATCCATTAAAATCAAAAGTAATCGATTCATCTTTTGCTATTCCCCTTAATTTTGACCCAAAATAGGATAACGAGCTCATTATAACCTTAAACTCACTCAATCCAGTCAACTTTATTCTTGATGTTACTTTCCCGTTTCTTATGAAGATTGCCTCTGTTTCATATAAATCTTCTTC
>NZ_RZQP01000372.1:0-3591 GCF_003998165.1 Mesorhizobium sp. M7A.F.Ca.US.007.01.2.1
ACGCAGCGGTGTGAGACGGGCATTCTTGTGGATGTTCATTCGGACCCTCCGATGGATGCTGAAGCGTGGTAACTCCAGTCTCCTCGGTCCGGTCCGAATGGACAACCTCTCGAAAGCTCACACCTAGTGCCGGCAGTGGCACCGCTGTTGTCCGTCGACAGGTCCCGCGCTTGCTCGGTGCGACCAACAACCTTAAGCGCTAGGGCGTAACCTGACCCTGCAAGATCTCCTCACCGACTATAAGGTGCGCCTCACGATCTGAGACGATGGGACAGGATGGCTAAGGAGGTGCGCCGTCTTGCATGCCCCGCCAGCGAGGCGAACCCTCTCGGCTACGCGCGCCACCAGCGACGCTCCATATCGTCAGGCCTGCGTCTCATGCTCAGATGAGCCGGTATTTGGCTCTCTCATCAGCAAACCGAGAGAGCCCATGCCAAGACGGAAGCAAGCAAGACGAACGAGCGTCAGAGATATCCTGCGCCTGACCCATAAACAGGGCAGTCCGGTGGGCCAAGGTGGCAGAGCAACTGAGGTTCGGCAAGACTTCGGCTTCCACCTATCTGCGGGCGCTGGAGACGGGCTGTCGTGCAGGCCCTGCATGCGGCTTTGAGGACGATGCGATGTTGAAACACCGTCTGTTGCGCCGAATCGGCCGTCGGCCAAACGTTGGGTCGTCATCAGGTTCTCGACAGCTTCCCGGTGTCAAATCCAAACCGTGGTCGGCGATCCCCACCAGGGTGGGAAGGCAGCGCTGATATAGCCGAACGTCGATCAAGTCACGATCAACGATTGCCTCATGTCACATGCCCTGCGGGACTGAAAAACGGAGAAGAACATGTGCGATGCAAAACTGAAGACCGTGCTTTCGCTTTTTTCGCCGGTGGCCAGCAAATTAGATGCTCTCTCGTCCAACGGACCAGCGACGGATGCAAACTGCGTTAAGCTAAATACGAACGAGAACCCGTTTCCGTTGCCGAAGAGCGTAATGCAAAGTGCAATTGCTGCGATCGAACACCAGTATCTTTATCCGGAAGACGACAATCTCAGCTTAAGGGCAGCTGCCTCCGATGCTTACGGATTTTCCAAAGATCAGGTGATTGCCGGCAACGGTTCGTCGGAGCTGCTCGGACTCATCTACAGAGCTTTCCTCGCCCCAGGAGATAGAGTGGCAATGCTGTCGCCCGGATTTTCGTTCAACCGTAAACTTGCCATGTTGCAGGGTGCCGAGTTTCTCGAAATCGCATCGAGCGAAGCTCATCCCCTGCCGATAGAAAAACTGCTGTCCGGCCCCGCAAAAGACGCGAAGTTCATTCTGTTGGCTAATCCGAACAATCCGACCGGAACATTCGTGCCGGTGGCCGAAATCGAACGCCTTGTGGAGCAAGCAGATCGCTTGGTCGTCTTGGATGAGGCCTACGTTGACTTCGCACCCGACAATGCCCTGCGCCTCGTCAATAGACATCCGAATCTTTTGATCTTGAGGACTTTTTCAAAGAGCTATGCTGCCGCTGGCGTGCGAGTCGGCTTCGGTTTCGGTCACCCAGAAATCATTGGCAGGCTGCGCAACATCCAGAATGTCTTCAACATGAACGTGATCGGGCAGGCGGTCGGGAAAAGCATTCTTGCGCATCGCCACGCCTACGAAGAGAACCACAGGCACATCAAGCATGAACGACAGCGAGTGACCCTGGCGCTGTTGCAACTTGGCTTTTCCGTAACACCCTCCCACGCAAACTTTTTGCTGGCCCGTGTGCCGGCGGGACAGGAGGGCTCATGCTGGCAAGCCGCGTTGAAAGAGCAGGCGATCCTCATCGCCAGCTTTCCTGACGTAGATTTGAAGAACTGTATTCGCGTCAGCATTGGCACCACAGAGCAGATGGACAAATTCCTTGCTGCCGCCGAACGCGTCTGTATGAACTTTAAGAAGGATCGCGGTGCTCACAAGCATGAAGTCGATTCACATTAAGCATCAAGTAATGATATGTCGTGAGCTATGATGATTAGCGAATAAATATAGGTAATTTGGAGAACAATTAATTGAAGAAAATTTCCGCTTCGGGCCTGACCTTCGGCATCTTCGATCATCTGGACGAAAACGGCGATGACATCGCACAACAATATGCAGATCGGCTGAGCCTAGCAGAAGCGTGCGATGGCTATGGCTTTTATGCGTATCATCTCGCCGAGCACCACTGTACGCCGCATGGCAGAGGTCCATCACCGAATTTGTTCTTAGCGAGCGTCGCCCAGCGAACCCGCAGTCTTCGTGTTGGTCCCATGGTAATGCTACTTGCGCTCTATCATCCGCTGCGTGCCTTCGAGGAGATCTGCATGCTTGATCAGTTGAGCGGCGGCAGGCTTGAACTCGGCATAGGGCGCGGCTCTGCTCCCACTGAATTGGGATACTTCGGGGTTGCTGTAGAAGCAGCACCAGAACAGTATGCGGAGGCCAGTGAGATTCTCATCAATGCGATGAAAGGCGGGACGCTTTCTTATCAGGGCCGCCACTTTGAGTTGAAAGATGTTCCGCTGACGTTGAGACCTCACCAATATCCCCGTCCGCCGACATGGATCGCCACCAATCGACCCGAGCCGGCTAGCTGGGCCGCTGCGAATGGGGCAAACATCGCCTGCGTCGGACCTTCCACTTCTGTTCGCAGCGTTACCGACGCGTTCCGCGCCGCCCGAATTCACGATGCTGACATTGGCCAGCAAGCGCCATTTCTTGGATTGCTCCGAATGGTGGTGATAGGGCGTTCTGAAACAGATGCGTATTTGCTCGCAGCACCTGCCTATGAACGATGGCTCAATAGCTTCAAATTTCTATACGAACTAAATGCCATTTCCACTCCACCAAACTTGCCTTTGAACTTCGATGCAGCAATTGAAAGTGAATTGTGCGTCGTGGGAACGGCAGATTCTGTCCGAAAAGCTCTCCTTGATCAGCTGGAAGAGGCAGGTGCTAATTATCTTCTGTGTCAACTGGCATTTGGGGATTTGCCGCTGGATGCCTCACTATACACCGCATCGGCCATTGGATCCGAAATCATGGCTCGAGTTGCCGCATCGTGAATCCGTCGTGTGATTGGAGGAGCAGCGGCAGCGCTGCTCCTCATTGCGAAACGGTTGTGGGGGCCGGACTCCTGTGTCAGGTGTAAACCATTGGAGCACGTCCTATCTGATCCAGGTCATATCCTGCGGCTTTGAAGTAGTTGGCACATTCGGCTGGGGTGAAGAGGTCGACGACCGCGCCGAGGCGTCCTGACCTTGCCCCTCTGATCTAATCCGGTTTGAAGTTCGTTCTGGCCCATCCAGAGGACCAGGACATGAAACGCAGCCGCTTCTCTGAAGAGCAGATCATCGGAATTTTGAAGAAACACGAGGCCGGGGTATCGGTTGGCGATCTGTGCCGCAAGCACGGGGTCAGCGACGCCTCGATCTACAATTGGAAGGCCCGCTTCGGCGGGATGGATGTCACCGAGGCTCGGCGACCTGAAGGCGCTGGAGGACGAGAACACGCGCCTGAAGCGGCTTTTGGCCGACGCCATGCTCGACAATGCCGCGTTGAAGGACCTTGTGGGAAAGAAATGG
>NZ_RZQP01000373.1:0-3576 GCF_003998165.1 Mesorhizobium sp. M7A.F.Ca.US.007.01.2.1
CCTCTACGGCGCCGCTCAACCCCGCCTACCGGGCCGACGAGCTCGATTTCTACCTGACCGACATCGGCGCCAAGGCGATCCTCGTCGCGGAGGGTGAGACCGGCCCCGCGGTGACGGTGGCCGAACGCCTCGGCATCGGCGTGCTGCGGCTCGTCGTGCAGCCCGGCACACCGGCCGGCAGTTTTGCTATCGAGGGCGCGGCGATCGGACCGAAGGCCGCGCCCGACATGGCGCAAGACAGCGACATTGCGCTGCTGCTGCATACCTCCGGCACGACATCGCGTCCAAAACTGGTGCCGCTCAGCCATGCCAACATCGCGGCCTCGGCAGCTCATATCGGCGGCACGCTTGGCCTGACGGCCGATGACCGTTGCCTCAATATCATGCCGCTGTTCCACATTCACGGCCTGATCGCGGCCGTGCTGTCGTCGCTGGCTGCCGGCGGCAGCATCTACTGCACGCCGGGTTTCAACGCGCTGCGCTTCTTCCAGTGGCTGAGCGAGGCGCAGCCGAGCTGGTACACGGCGGTGCCGACCATGCATCAGGCGATCCTGGCCCGCGCGGCACGCAACACCGAGGCGCTGGCGGCGGCGCGCCTGCGCTTCATCCGCTCGTCCTCGGCGTCGCTGCCGGCGCAGGTAATGACTGAGCTGGAAGCGACCTTCGGCTGCCCAGTGATCGAATCCTACGGGATGACCGAGGCGGCTCACCAGATGGCCTCGAACCGGCTGCCGCCGGGCCAGCGCAAGCCCGGCAGCGTTGGTGCCTCCGCCGGGCCGGAGGTGGCTGTGATGGCGCCCGACGGGCGGCTGCTCGATGCAGGCGAGTCCGGCGAGATCGTCATCCGCGGGCCCAATGTCACGACGGGCTACGAAAAGAACCCGGATGCCAACGCCACGGCTTTCGCGCATGGCTGGTTCCACACCGGCGACCAGGGCGTGCTGGACGGGGACGGCTATCTCAGGGTCACCGGTCGGCTCAAGGAGATCATCAATCGCGGCGGCGAAAAGATCTCGCCACTCGAGGTCGACGATGTGCTGATGGACCATCCGGCGGTGGCACAGGTCGTCACCTTCGCCATGCCGCATGACAAGCTTGGCGAGGAGGTGGCGGCGGCGGTTGTGCTGCGCGAAGGCATCAGCGCCGCTGAGAGCGACATCCGCACCTATGCCGCGACGCGGCTTGCCGACTTCAAAGTGCCGCGCAAGATCCTGATCCTGGACGAGATCCCCAAGGGCGCGACCGGCAAATTGCAGCGCATCGGCCTTGCCGCCAAACTCGGGCTTTGACGATGAAGATCACCATCTTCGGCGCCGGTGCGATCGGCGGCTATCTCGCTGCCAAGCTTGCCGCCGCCGGCCGCACCGATCTCTCGATCGTCGCGCGCGGCGCCCATCTGGAAGCGATCAAGGCAGATGGCCTGCGCCTGATCGAGGATGGCCAGGAGACGTCCGTCCCCGTCCGGGCCGCCGCCAAGGCCGAGGAACTTGGCGTGCAGGATTATGTCGTGCTGGCGCTGAAGGCCCATTCCCTCACCCCGGCGCTCGACCAGATCGCACCGCTGCTTGGGGACCACACATCAGTCGTCACCATGCAGAACGGCGTGCCGTGGTGGTATTTCCACGGCGTCGGCGGGCCGCTCGAAGGCACCAGGCTGAACGCGGTCGATCCCGGCGGCGCGATCTGGCAGCGGATTGGACCGGACCGCGTCATCGGCTCGGTCGTCTATCCCGCGGTCGAGGTCGATGCGCCGGGGCTCATCCGCCATGTCGAGGGCAAACGCTTCTCGCTCGGCGAACCCTCGGGCGAGCGCAGCGAACGGGTCACGCTTCTGGCCGAGGAGATGGTCAAGGGCGGCTTGCAGGCGCCGGTGCGCGAAGACATCCGCAGCGAGATCTGGGTAAAACTGTGGGGCAATCTTTCGTTCAACCCGATCTCGGCGCTGACCGGCAGCACGCTTGCCGCGATCGTTGCCGACGAGGGCACCCGCACGCTCGCCCGCACCATGATGCTGGAGGCGCAGGCGATCGGCGAAAGCCTCGGCGTGCGTTTTCCCATCGCGGTCGACCGGCGCATCAAGGGCGCCGGCGATGTCGGCGAGCACAAGACCTCGATGCTGCAGGACCTGGAGCGTGGCCGGCCGATGGAGATCGACGCGCTGGTGAGCGCGGTGCAGGAACTTGGCAGGCTAACGGACAAGCCGACCCCGACCATCGATGCCGTGCTGGCGCTGGTGCGGCGGCTGGCGGTGGAACGCGGGTGTTATGGATAATGGGCTCGGGGTTGATCAGCACCGTGGCGAGGGCGCGACGATCCAGGCCTTGAAGCGCCTTGGCCTCATCTCCCAGCTTGACCAGGGTTAGCAGCATGCTGAACGCCATTCACCACGTCGCGCTCATCTGCACCGACTACGACCGGTCGCGACGGTTCTACGTCGAACTCCTCGGCCTCGATCTGATCCGGGAGGTTTATCGGGAGGAGCGGCAGTCATGGAAGGCGGATCTGCGGATCGGGTCGGCCCAACTGGAATTGTTCTCCTTCCCTGCACCGGCGACGCGGCCGTCCCACCCAGAGGCTACAGGCCTGAGACATCTGGCATTCGCGGTGGCTAATCTTGATCCCGTGATTATCCGCCTGGAAGCCGCAGGCGTTGCCGTCGAGCCAATCCGGATCGATCCATACACAGACCAACGGTTTACCTTTTTCAGGGACCCGGATGGATTGCCGCTGGAACTCTACGAAGCCCCATAAGGAACGGTTCGATTTCACGATGGGCGCTTTGTACTGACGGTCTCGGTATCGGCGGACCGCGAATCTGTGCTAAGCGCCGCCCAACTAACCAAAGGACGACACCAATGAGCGAACTGACCGTGGCCGAGGCGACCGAGAGCATCTATGCCTCGCTCCGGGCGGACAATGCCGACATCGACACACATATCGCGGCGCTTAAGGCGGCGCTGACGCGAGAGGGGATCAAACAGGCGGTGTTCGATCCGACCAAGCTGGCGCAGAACAACCGCTCGGGCCGCAAGTTGATGCAGGCTTATTTTCGGCAACGCGGCGTGAGCGTGAAGTTTTCGGACCAGTAGAACCGCGCGCGATCTCAACCGTGTGATTGGTTGGTTTCGGACGCATGTTCTCCGACGCTCCGGGCCCTCCCATTTGACCGACTCAATAACAGCGATCTGCGGCCGCAAGGGCTTCGGCACGGTGAGCTTGGTCCAGTGCGCCAATCCGTCGGACCGACGCATAGAACCTGACATAGTCGCCCGAGCACAGATCGAACAGGCGCAGAAACGCGGTCACCCGATCGCTATAGACGGAAGTCGCGGCGAGCTTTGCATTGTTGATCGGGGAAGCGAACCAGGCATCGTATCCCCGGTATCGGCCCCAGCGCCTGTCGCGCATGTGTCGGTAGCGCATCCGCAGCCGTTCAATCGCCGCCGTCTTTGCGGCCAGTTTTTGCTCCGAGGTTCCGGCGTTGGAATAGACTTTTGCCAACTCGTCCCGTGTTTGCGACACCAGCGCAAGAAATTCAGCTTTGCGCCTCCGGGCGGCTTCGTAACGGCGCAATGC
>NZ_RZQP01000374.1:0-3533 GCF_003998165.1 Mesorhizobium sp. M7A.F.Ca.US.007.01.2.1
ATTTACCATTCTCATGAATAGTCCCAAATATTTAACACCTACCGATATCTTGGCGGCTATAGTCCGGGCCGCGCTGGTGGACTTGGAAATATCTCGGCATGTGCGGTTTTAGCGGCTATTTCGGCACTGTCCGGGATGGGAGGGCGCTCCTTGAAAGGATGACGGCTGCCATTGCCCATCGCGGCCCCGATGAGCAGGGGTTCTTCACCACAAAGGCGGCCGGCCTCGGCCATGCGCGGCTGTCCATCGTCGGTCTCGGGGACGGCCAGCAGCCGATGTCCGATGCGACGGGCGATCTGACGATCGCCTTCAACGGCGAGATCTTCAACTATGTGGAATTGCGCGAGCAGCTTCGCGCGAAAGGCCGCCATTTCCGGACAACCAGCGACACCGAAGTAATCCTGCATCTCTATGACGAGATGGGGGAGGATTGCGTCTCCGCGCTCAATGGCGATTTCGCCTTTGCGCTCTGGGACGGCCGCCGCCGCCGCATGGTTCTGACGCGCGACCGCATGGGGGTCCGGCCGCTCTTCTATACAAGGCAGGGCGAACGGCTTTACTTCGCCTCGGAGGTCAAGGCGCTCCTCCAGGCCCCGGGCGTCGCGGCCGAGATTGATCCGGTCGCACTCGACCAGATCTTCACGCTCTGGGCCCCGATCGCGCCGCGCACGCCCTTCCGCAACATCTACGAGATCGAACCCGCAAGCCTGATGATCGTGCAAGAGGGCAGCGTCTCGACCCGGCCCTACTGGAGTCTGGAGTATCCCGACCGGGACGCGCCGCCCCGGCACGGGGACGAGCGTGCCGCGGCCGAGGAACTGCGCGCCCTCCTTACGGAGGCGACCCGCATGCGCATGCGCGCCGATGTGCCAGTCGGCGCCTATCTGTCTGGCGGCCTCGATTCCTCCATCACATCGGCGCTGGCGGCGGGCATGGCGCCGGGTGGCCTCAGGACCTTCTCGGTCACCTTCGATAGCGCCGAACATGACGAGAGCCCCTTCCAGATCGAGATGGCCCGTGCGCTCGGCACGCATCACAGCGCCGTCGCCTGCGGGGAAGGCGATATCGCCGCCGTCTTCCCTGACGTTATCCGCTTCACCGAGCGGCCGATCCTGCGCACTGCCCCTGCCCCGCTCTACAAGCTCTCGAGCCTCGTGCGCGAGGCCGGCTTGAAAGTGGTGCTGACGGGCGAAGGCGCCGACGAAGTCTTTGCCGGCTACGATATTTTCAAGGAGGCCAGGGTTCGGCGCTTTTGCGGGAGACAGCCCGGCTCCCGCATCCGGCCGCATCTGTTCCGCAAGCTCTACCCCTATCTTCCGGGCCTAAGGCAGCAATCGGCCGAGTACCTGTTATCCTTCTTCGGGGCTAGCGGCGCGACGCTTGACGATCCGCTGTTCTCCCATCGGCCGAGGTTCGACGGCACGGCGGCGACGAAGCTGTTCTACTCGGGCGATCTGCGTGCCACATTGTCCGGATATGACGCCGCCGAGGAGCTCGCCGCGCGGCTGCCCGAGGCGTTCGCCCGCTGGCATCCCTTGCATCAGGCGCAATATCTGGAAGCCCGCTTCCTTCTCCCTGGCTATATCCTGTCCAGCCAGGGCGACCGCATGGCGATGGCCCACGGCATCGAGGGCCGCTTTCCCTTCCTCGACCATCATCTGGTCGAGTTTGCCGCCGGCCTTCCTCCCGAGATGAAGCTGAAGGGGCTCGTGGAGAAGCATATTCTGCGGGAGGCGACCAAAGACCTGCTGCCGGCCGCCATCGGCCGGCGGACCAAGCAGCCCTATCGCGCACCGGATAGCCAGTCCTTCGTTGGGCCGGGCACGAGGGACTATGTCCAGTCGGCCCTGGGCGACGCCGCAGTCAGCGCCGGCGGGCTCTTCAATCCGAAGGCAGTGGCAAAACTACATGAGAAATGCAGCCGCCAGCCGGCCTCCGGCTTTCGCGACAACGCGGCCTTTGTCGGCATCCTGTCGACGCAGCTGTGGCTGACGACTTTCACCGGCACAGGCATTTGCAACGCAAAGGCCGCCTGACACCACCAAGGAAAGCGAACGACATGACCGATACGATCCAAGACGCAGTGAAGGCCTTTGTCATCGAGAACTTCCTGTTCGGCGACACCACCCACGCCCTCGCCGATACGGACTCGCTGATCGAGAACGGCATCATCGATTCGACCGGCGTTCTGGAACTGGTGGCCTTTATCGAGGACCATTGCGGAATCACAGTTGCGGACGCCGATATCGTGCCGGCCAACCTCGATTCACTGGCGCGCATCACGGCCTTCATCACAGCGAAGACCGCATCGCTCGTCGCGGCGTGACGGCTGGCAGCGGAAGGCCCGAGCTCATGCGGGTCGAGCAATTCCTCATCACGAACGCGGCCGCGCATGGCGCGAAGACGGCGCTTGTCACCGACCGGGAGCGGTTGCGCTATGACGAGCTCGACGATCTGTCGAACCGGCTTGCGACCGCTCTCGCCGAGAATGGCGTGCAGCGCGGCGACCGCGTTCTCGTCTTCATGGACAATTGCTGGGAAGCCGCCGTCTCGATCTTCGCGGTTCTCAAGGCGGGCGCGACCTTCAGCCCGATCAACGCCTCCACCAAGGCCGACAAGCTCGCTTATGTCATCGACGATTGCGAGGCTGCGGCGATCCTGACTCAGGCCAAGCTGATGCCTGTCGTGATCCAGGCGCGTGCGCTGTCGGACCGGCCGTTCTTCGTCGCGTCTACGCAAGCGCCATCCAGCCATACGCCGGATGGCGCTGCCTCCTTCGAGGATTGTCTCAAGGTCGCGCCCGTGCCCATTCGCCATGGCGGGATCGATATCGACCTCGCCATGCTGATCTACACCTCGGGCTCCACCGGCCGCCCCAAGGGCGTGATGATGACGCATCGCAATATCGATGCCGCGGCCGAATCCATCACGACCTATCTGCGCAACACCCGTGACGACATCATCCTCAATGTCCTGCCCCTGGCTTTCGACTACGGCCTCTATCAACTGCTGATGGCGACGAAGCTCGGCGCGACGCTCGTCCTCGAAAAATCATTCGCCTTTCCGCAGGCCATTTTCGAGCGCATCCGCGCCGAGAAGGTCACCGGTTTCCCGCTGGTGCCGACGATGGCGGCGCTGATCCTGCAGATGCGCGATTTGGCGCCGGGTTTCCTGCCGAGCCTTCGCTATATCTCGAACACCGCCGCCGCCCTGCCGCCGGTGCATATCGCCCGGCTGCGCGAGCTGTTCCCCGGCGTACGGCTCTTTTCCATGTACGGTCTGACGGAATGCAAGCGCTGCACCTACCTGCCCCCGGAGGAGCTGGACCGCCGGCCGGGTTCCGTCGGCATCGCTATTCCCAACACGGAAGCGATCGTCGTCGACGATGAGGGCAACCGCGTGCCACCGGGCGTGGCGGGCGAGTTGGTCATCCGCGGCCCGCATGTCATGCAGGGCTATTGGCGCAACGACGTGGCCACGGAGCAGATGCTGCGTCCCGGGCCGCATCCCTGGGAAAAGCGGCTCCACACCGG
>NZ_RZQP01000375.1:0-3496 GCF_003998165.1 Mesorhizobium sp. M7A.F.Ca.US.007.01.2.1
GTCTGCATCCCCACTGTGCCGTCAACGGGCATTCCATATGTGCTCTGGAAGGACTTCACAGCGCTTGCTGTCTGCGAACCAAACACTCCATCAATCGCTGAGGCGTAAACAGATTTGTCCGTGAGTACGCTCTGTAGAAGCGCAACCCTACGATCAAGAACGTTGCTTCGTGTTTGCTGAAAGACCGGACCGACGGGTTGACGCTTGTCGCTGATGCTGAAGTTGCTGACCCATTCGCTCGACCCGGAATAATCGTCAGGTGCTCCGCATTTCAGGGGATTCGCTGCGCTAACTTCATCCGGGCTTTCAAAAGCGAAGGCCGGACCGGAAGGCAAGAGGGCCAGGAGCGCAATGCCAAGCCAACCGCCCATCCCCGGCCTGAAACAACCGCCTATCATTTGGCGACTTCACCGCATGCGTCGACTGCATCGGTCTTCGACATGCATCCTCCGATCTTCGGCGAATGTCAGTTCGCCTCCTTAACCGACATTCTCGTCTCCCGAGCACCTTTTCCATATCATCCAAAGAGTGGATGACGGAAGGTGAACTCGATTCTGATCTGGCGAATCTTTGTCAGAAACGCCGCTATCGCCGCGGCAGCCTGCAACTTCAGCGCCGAGAGCTTCCGCTTGTCCGACGTGAACTCGGAGCGAGCCATGTTTACGAGCTCGTATCGGCGAGAAACAGTCCTTTCCGGCGAATGGTTGAGCCGTGCGGTCTCCGATTGGAGCAGACCCTGACATGCGGAATTCCGATCCCTATCAAGGGGTGCGCTTACGCACCTTCGGCGACCAGCGCGCATTTGCAGCCAAGTGGAGTCACTTGGCGTCGCGAAAGTGCGGCTGTGTTGAACGATGCCGGCCTGTCTGACTTCGCCGAGCTGCGCAAGGCGATCACACGACGGCAGCACGACCTCTACTTTGTCGCCTTCGACCTGCTGCACCTCAATGGTCATGACCTGCGCGACATGGCACTGGAGGAACGGCGTGAGATCCTTGAAAGCGTGATCCCCGCCAAAATCCGCATCCAATTCAGCCAGGCGCTGCCCGGCGAGGCCAATCCATCACCTGATCGATGAAGCCGGTCTGGAGGGGCTGGCATCAAAGCCACGCCAGATCGGCGCCAAAAGGCATGAAGCGTGAAGCATGTGCGTGGCGAGGCAGACTCTTGCCATGCATGGCTGCAGGACTTTCGGGAAGAATGGGCAAGCGGGGAAGCGATTTTCTCTCCCATTGGATATCGGATCATTTGGAGGACGATCCGATCAACGACCCTGTGTTGATGGTGATCGACATGGCTGTGGACGCAAAACGGGCAGCGCGAGCCAGGGCATTCCGGGCCAAGAGATCGATGAAGAGATCGGCCCGATCTTCGAAGACATCATGCAGGGTTGCGGGGCGCCACGCTTAGCCGCTGCGAGGAGGACTAATGCTCGGCAGCCGAGGGTTCGACAAGGTGTTGCTAATATGCAGCAGCGGCGGCATCTCTGACGGCCACCGCCTGGAACCGCTTCTCACGGCTGGCTGTAGACGTCAAAATGAGAACGAAAATCGGGAGGTGACGAAGATGGATAAGCGAGAAAACAGGATCATTGAGACGTGTTGCCTTATAGCCGTTCCGGTATCGATGGCTCTCACTATGGTACTTGCTCAACTGATCCTTGGCTGAACCCAAGGCACCGACCAGGCAAGACATGAGCCGTATTAGGCGACCGCTAAACCGGCAGGCGATCTGGCAACGCTAGCTATCGTTCCTCAGGTGGTTTCAGGATTACCTGAACATCGCGGGCAAAATCTACTACGAAACCCACTTGCTCCGCTGATGCGGATGCAAGCATTTTTCAGCGAGGTCGCGCTGGACCTGGTCTGCCGGATGGATCGACCCTTCCTGTCCTCGTCAACGCCGCGGAGCGGCGAGGCGAATCGGGCAATCTGCGGTTCATCCGCATCACCGTCTTCAATGCGTCCGACCGCCGCCGCTATGAACGAGAGCTTCTGGAAGCGCGCCGCACTGCAGAGCGGGCCAACGCCGAACTGCTTAAACTCCCATACACTCGAACGTCGCGTGGCCGAGGCGGCCGAGGTCGCCTGAAGAGCGAGCGGGCACTTCACCAGGCGCACAAAATGGAGGCGGTTGGCCAACTGACCGCCGGCATCGCCCATGATTTTAATAACATGCTCTCAGTCATTGTGTCGTCGCTCGGGCTACTCGAGAGGCGGCTTGCAAACGGCGAGGACGTTTCCCGGTTTGTTTCCTCCGCAAACCCGGTTTGTTTCCTCCGCAAACTTAGACTAGCGCTGGGCCTCTGAGTTCGCCTCACCGAGCGCGCAATTCAATCTATAGGTTCACGGACGCAACGGCTTGTTCTTGTGCATCGCAGCAACGATATTGCTGCATGTGCGTTGTGCAGGACCGTGCCATTCCGGCGCACAAGGACACCGACTTGCGAAATATATCCGATACGATCGCTCGCCTGAGCGCGATGCACGCGCGGCCAGCAGCTGGATCCGGAGAACGGAACGACGCTCACTTGTCCGAAATTACAGGGTTCGGGTCCAATCCCGGAGCCTTGCGCGCGAGGCTTTATCTTCCGAAGAACCTGGCCCGGCAGGCGGCGCTGGTCGTCGTGCTGCATGGCTGCACCCAGAAAGCGGCCAGCTATGATCATGGCTCCGGCTGGAGCGAGCTCGCCGCCGAGCATGGTTTTGCGGTGCTGTTCCCCGAGCAGCAGCGCGCCAACAACCCCAATCTTTGCTTCAACTGGTTTGTACCAGGCGATATCAGGCGCGACAGCGGCGAGGCACTGTCCATCCGCCAGATGATCGAGGCGGCAGTGGTTACGCATGGCCTCGATCGCAAGAGGATCTTTCTCACCGGTCTGTCCGCCGGCGGCGCTATGGCGGCGGTGATGCTGGCGGACTATCCCGAACTGTTTGCCGGCGGCGCGATCATTGCCGGGCTCGCCTATGGAAGTGCCTCGACGATCTCCGCAGCCTTCGACCGCATGCGCGGCCATGGCGGTCCGTCCCAAGCCGACCTCCAGCGGCTGTTGCGGGCGGCCTCGCCGCACAAGGGTCCGTGGCCGCGTATTTCGATATGGCAGGGCTCGGCCGACACGACTGTTGTGCCTGCCAACGCGGATGCAGTCCTGGCGCAGTGGCAAAGCGTGCACAATCTCGGCGAAAAGCCAACACGCATAGAGAAGGTCGACGGCCAGACGCGGAAGGTCTGGAGCGACAGCAACGGGCGCGAGGTAGTCGAGACGTTCACCATTGCCGGCATGGGCCATGGAACGCCACTGCAAACTGGCGGCGGCGACGGTCTCGGCAACGCAGGGCCTTTCATGCTGGATGTTGGGATTTCCTCGACACGCCATATCGCCCGCTTCTGGGAATTGACGAAGCCGGATGTGCGACGCAAAGCCAAAGCCGAGGTCGCTTCAGGCGCCGCATTGCAGTCCTTTGCACCCACGGAAAAACCGCGGGCAGCCCGAATC
>NZ_RZQP01000376.1:0-3477 GCF_003998165.1 Mesorhizobium sp. M7A.F.Ca.US.007.01.2.1
GAGCCCCTCATGGGCCTGGCGGGCCAGTTCGTCGGCTTCCGCCTGCACGGCGGCGTCATTGTCGGCGACATCGCCGCCGGTGAAGCGCGGCAGGATCGGATTGCGGTTCTTCGGGTAATAGGAGCAACGCAGCGCGATCTCGACAGTGTTGTCGATCGCCTCCGGCAGGTCGGCAAAGAGCCTTGCCATATCGGCCTGGCTGCGCAGGAAATTGTCGGGCGACAGCCGGCGGCGGTTGTCGGCGGCGACGACCGATCCCTCGGCAATGGCAATCAGCGCGTCATGTGCGTCATAGTCGTCGCGAGAGGAAAAGAACGCCTCGTTGGTGGCGACCAGCGGCAGTTCATGGGCATAGGCCAGATCGATCGAGGATTTTTCGATCACGCGATCATAACCGGAAACCCGGTCAAGCTCGACATAGAGCCGGTCGCCGAACATCTCCTTGAGAGTCAAAAGCCGGGCTTCGGCCAGATCGCGGCGATCTTCCTTGAGCGCGGTGCCGACCGGTCCGCGCGGTCCGCCGCTGAGGCAGATCAACCCGTCACAACAGCCTTCCATCATTTCGGTGGTCAGGTGCACGGCTTCGCCCGGCGGCGTTTCGAGGTAGACGCGGCTGACCAGCCTGACCAGATTGGAATAGCCCGCCTCGGTCGCGGCAAGCAGAACGACCGGCCGCATATCGGGACCTTGCCGTCGGCGGTCGCGCTGGCCATCGCTGTTTTCGCCGGAAAAGGCGAGCGCCGTCTGGCAGCCGATGATCGGCTGGATGCCGTCCTTCACCGCCTTCTGCGCGAACTCCAGAGCGCCGAACAGGTTGTTGGTGTCGGTGACGGCGATGGCCGGGGCTTCGTCCTTGACCGCATGAGCCACCACCTTGCCGATCTGCAAGGCGCCTTCCAGCAGCGAATAGGCCGAATGCACGCGCAAATGGACGAAGGGCCGCGCCGGGGCCTCCGGCCGCGCCGCAGCAATCGCCGCTTCTCGCTTCAAGGGATCGCGGGGGAGTTTTTCGTCGGCCATGGTGCTGCGTGAAGGTCCTTGAGTCGATGGAGATGTATTGTCCGGGACCGCGCGATGCCAGTCCAGCACAAACCACTGCTGATCACAGGCTGCCTGCCCGGCTAGCCCTAAGCAAACTCCATGATCACAGCGTCGACAGCCAGGCTGTCGCCCGGCTTGGCGTTGAGTTTGGAGACGACAAGGTCGCGTTCGGCACGCAGCACGTTCTCCATCTTCATCGCTTCGACCACAGCCAATGTCTCGCCTGCCTTGACCTCCTGGCCTTCGGCAACGGCAATCGACACGACAAGGCCAGGCATCGGGCAAAGCAGCAGCTTCGACGTGTCCGGCGCTACCTTTTCGGGCATCAGCCTTTCCAGTTCGGCGGTGCGCGGCAGCATGGCGCGCGCGGTCACCGACATGCCTTTCCAGGCGATGCGAAAGCCATTGGCGACCGGCCTGACCTGAGCCGCAACCTTGCGCTTGCCGACCGTACCGCGCCAGACCAGATCGCCCGGCCGCCAGTCGGATGCAACGGTCAGCGCCTTGCCGCCCGCGATCGACAGATCGACTTCCATCGGAATGGAAATCATGCCCTCGATGATGGACGCCGACAAATAGTCATCATCGATCTTCACGACCCAGTCGCGCTTCAGCGCTCCCGAATGCGGCGCCAGGCGCCCGCCCAGCCGGTCAAGCCGATCACGTCGCAGCAGTTCCACTGCGGTCGCGATCGACGCCAGCACCGCTTTCTCGTCGTCGTTCGGCACGACCGGCGCGAAACCGTCGGGATATTCCTCCGATATGAAAGCGGTCGATATCCGCCCTTCCCGCCAACGCTGATGCTGCATCAAGGCAGCCAGGAACGGAATGTTGTGCTCGATTCCGTCGACGACGAAGCTGTCGAGCGCTTCCGACATGGCATCGATGGCTTCCAGACGCGTCGGCGCCCAGGTGCACAGCTTGGCGAGCATCGGATCGTAGAACATCGAGATTTCGGAGCCTTCGGTGACGCCGGTGTCGTTGCGGATGACGACATCGCCGAATTGTCCTTCCTCCGGCGGCCGGTAGCGCGTCAGCCGGCCGATCGAAGGCAGGAAATTGCGGTAAGGGTCTTCGGCATAGAGCCGGCTTTCCACCGCCCAGCCGTTCAGCTCGATGTCGCTTTGCTTCAGGCCAAGCTTTTCGCCGGCGGCGACGCGGATCATCTGCTCGACCAGATCGATGCCGGTGATGAGCTCCGTCACCGGGTGCTCGACCTGCAATCGTGTATTCATTTCAAGGAAATAGAAGTTCTTGTCATTATCGACGATGAATTCGACCGTGCCGGCGCTCTGGTAGTCGACGGCCTTGGCCAGCGCCACAGACTGCTCGCCCATGGCCTTGCGTGTCGCGGCGTCCAGGAATGGCGACGGCGCCTCTTCGGCGACCTTCTGGTTGCGTCGCTGGATCGAGCATTCGCGCTCGCCGAGATAGAGCGCGTTGCCATGCGCGTCGGCCAGCACCTGGATTTCGATGTGGCGCGGATCGACGACGAATTTCTCGATGAAGAGACGATCGTCGCCGAACGAACTCTTGGCTTCCGAGCGCGCGCGGTCGAAGCCATCGCGCACTTCGGCTTCGCTCCAGGCGATGCGCATGCCCTTGCCGCCGCCGCCGGCCGAAGCCTTGATCATCACGGGATAACCGATTTCGCCGGCGATCTTTTCGGCATGATCGGCATTCTCGATGACGCCGAGCCAGCCGGGCACGGTGGAAACCTTGGCGGCGTTGGCGAACTTCTTCGATTCGATCTTGTCGCCCATCGCCTTGATCGCCTTGGGCTTCGGGCCGATGAAAATGATGCCTTCCGCTTCCAGCGCCTCACAGAAGGCCGCCCGCTCGGACAGGAATCCGTAGCCGGGGTGCACGGCCTGGGCTCCCGTCTCCTTGCACGCGGCGATGATCTTTTCAGGGACGAGATAGCTCAGCGCGGCTGGCGAAGGCCCGATATGCACCGCCTCGTCGGCCATCTCGACATGCACGGCGTCGCGATCGGCATCCGAATAGACCGCGACCGTGGCAATGCCCATCTTGCGTGCCGTCTTGATGACGCGGCAGGCAATTTCGCCGCGATTGGCGATCAGGATCTTGGTGAACATGCGAAATGTCATCCCTCGGGTCGGCCGTTCCTTTTATGGCCTGTGCTTGCAGGGTCAAGCCGACCATGCAATTCACTGCCTTTCAATCGACTTGCGATTCCAATTCATCGCTGTGGCCCAGTCGGGGAGCCAGCTGCCAGTTGATCTGCCAGTTGATCGTGTCGGCAAAACCTGAAACCTTGGAAAAAAATTCGCATTGGAGGACGCCTGATGAAAACCCGCGCCGCTGTCGCTGTCGCCGCCGGAAAGCCGCTGGAGATCATGGAGGTCGACCTCGAGGGCCCGCGCGAGGGCGAAGTGCTGGTCGAGATCAAGGCGACAGGCATTTGCCACACCG
>NZ_RZQP01000377.1:0-3410 GCF_003998165.1 Mesorhizobium sp. M7A.F.Ca.US.007.01.2.1
TTTCGTTCCCGGCGGCACCTATGGTAAACTAATTCCTAACCTGGTTCGGCGATGAATGGTCTTTCCTGAGACAGAGAAGGAGGAAAAGATGTCCGTTCGCAATGCCGCAAAAATTTTTACCAGCGTCATGGCGGCAGCCAGCCTATCGCTCGCTCTGCTGATGCCTGGCCCCGCTTTCGCCGATGCCGGTTTCCGGCAATGGGTCGCCGGCTTCCGCGCCACCGCCGTGCAGAGCGGCGTTTCCGGCGCCCTATACGACCAGGCCTTCAGGAACATCAGGGATATCGATCCCGTGGTGCTGGAAAAGGCGCGCACGCAGCCTGAATTCACGGCCCCCGCCTGGGACTATTTCGACAACCGCGTCCATGATCAGTCCGTCGCCGTCGGCCAGCAGATGGCCAGGAAATGGAAGCCGTGGCTGGATCGGATCGAGGCCAGGTTCGGCGTCGACCGCTACATCCTGCTGGCCATCTGGTCGATGGAATCGAATTATGGCGAGATCCTCAAGCGCGACGACATCATGCGCAACGTCGTTCGCTCGCTGGCGACCTTGGCCTACGCCGATCCGAAGCGGGCGAAATTCGCCCGCACACAGCTTATCGCCGCGCTGAAGATCCTGCAGACCGGCGACATCGACGAAAGCCATCTGAGCGGATCCTGGGCCGGCGCCATGGGCCACACCCAGTTCATCCCGACCAGCTATCTGCACTATGCCGTGGACATGGACGGCAATGGCAAGCGAGACATCTGGAATTCGATCCCCGATGCGCTGGCGACATCAGCCAATTTGTTGAAGAAGAATGGCTGGCAGGCCGGCAAGACCTGGGGCTATGAGGTCGCCTTGCCAGCCGGAAAACTTCCCGGCGGTTCCAAGACGCTGTCGCAGTGGCAGGCGCTCGGCGTCGCCAGGGCCAACGGCAAGCCGTTCAAGAACGGCTCCGACAAGGCGACGCTGAAGGTGCCGGACGGCCGCAGCGGGCCAGCCTTCCTGATGATCAAGAATTTCACGGTCATCAAGGCCTACAACAACGCCGACAAATATGCGCTGGCCGTCGGCCTTCTTGCCGACGAAATCGCCGGCTCGAGCGGTCTGGTGCAGGACTGGAAGCGGCCTTTCACCAAGCTTACTTTCGAGGAAAGACAGGAGCTGCAGAAGCGGCTTTCCCAGCATGGCCTTTACGACGGCAAGTTCGACGGCAAGATCGGCGACGGCTCGAAGACTGCCATCATGGCCTTCCAGGCCAAGGCCGGCTTGACCCAGGACGGCTATCCGAGCATGGAAGTGCTGAAGTGGCTCCGGCAGAAATAGAGCCGCCTGCGGTGCCGCGCGGCCTTCCAGGCGCGCAAAGGACACTGTAGCAATCTGGTTGGCGCGGCATTTGCCGAGAAACCGATGCGGTTTTTCGGCAGGACTGCGCCAAGGGACGGAGGAAACGATTGGCTTCGGCTGCGCGCATCGCAGGGCTTGTTCGTCGCATGCCGGTGCTCGTCCTGGCCGTGGTCGTGCTTGCCGTCGGCGTTGCTGGCGCCTTTCATGCGCCGGCCATGGCGCAGGAGCAGCAAAACCGCGGCTGGTCGTTGCGCGACCTTTTGTTTCCGCGCCGCAGCGAGCGCATTGAGCCGCCCCTGGATATCCAGAAGCCGAGGCCCAGGCCCAAGGCGAAAAAACCCCGCGCCCCGCGCCCGCCCGCGGAACCGGAAATCCCGGTGGTCGACAAGGCGCCGGACGCCCGCACCGTCCTGGTGGTCGGCGACTTCATGGCGGCCGGCCTCGCCGAAGGCCTCGACACCGCTTTCGCAGAGAATGCCGGCGTCAGGATCGTCGTTCGCAGCAATGGCTCGTCCGGCTTCGTGCGCGATGATTTCTACAACTGGCCCGAACAGATCAAATCGCTGATCGAGACCGAAAAACCCGCCGCCGTGATCGTCATGCTGGGCTCCAACGACCGCCAGTCGATGAAGGTGGGCGACGTGCGCGAACAGCCACGCTCCGAGAACTGGACCAAGGAATATGAACGCAGGACCGACGCGCTGGGCAAAGCCATCGCCGCGGCCAAGGTCCCCTTCCTTTGGGTCGGCATGCCGGCGTTCCGGGTGCCGAAGATGACCTCGGATATGCTTGCCTTCAACGACATCTACCATCAGGCCGCAGAAAGCCATGGCGGCGAATTCGTCGATATCTGGGACGGCTTTGTCGACGAGAACGGCGCCTTCGTCACCAGCGGCCCCGACATCAACGGCCAGCCGGTGCGGCTGCGCGCCGATGACGGCATCAATATCTCGAAGGCGGGCAAGCGCAAGCTCGCCTTCTACACCGAAAAACCGCTGCTGAAGATCCTCGGCCTGACCGCGCCGGGAAGCATGATTACACCGTCCGCTCCGGCGGGCGCCCCTGTCGAGACGCCGGCGCCGGCCGCGCCCCCCATCGTCATCGACCGCACCGCGCCGATGCTGCTCAGCGATCCGGCACTCGACGGCGGCTCGGAGCTGCTTGGCGCGGCACCGCCGGCAAAGGCCAATCCGGACCTGCCCGGTGAAAAGCTTGTGGTCGAGGGCAAGGCACCGATTGCATCGCCCGGCCGCGCCGACGATTTCTCCTGGCCGCCGAAGGCCGCAGCCGCGACCGACACCACGACCGCGATCAATCGTTAGTCTCGCAGCGCGGCTCTGAGGCCGGGCTCAGCGCGGGAGAACGCTCGACCCCATCAACGCCTCGTCGATCGCGCGCGCAGCCTGGCGGCCCTCGCGGATCGCCCAGACGACCAGCGACTGGCCACGACGCACGTCGCCGGCCGCATAGAGCCTGTCGACGCTGGTCTTGTAGTCGCGGTCATTGGCCTCGACATTGCGCGAGCGGCGGCTGTCGGTGGCGATCTTCATCTCACCCTCCAATTCCCTCGCCACACCTGCCGCGGCCGGCCCGGCAAAGCCGATGGCGATGAAAGCGAGATCGGCACGAATGACGAATTCGGTACCGGCGATCGGCTTGCGCTTGTCATCGACCTCGCAGCACTTGACGCCGGTCAGCTGGCCTTCCTCGCCGATGAATTCGAGCGTCGCCACCTGGAATTCGCGCTCGGCGCCTTCGGCCTGCGAGGACGAGGTGCGCATCTTCGTCGCCCAGTATGGCCAGACCGAAAGCTTGTCTTCCTTCTCCGGCGGCTGCGGGCGGATGTCGAGCTGTGTGACGCGCACCGCGCCCTGGCGGAAGGCCGTGCCGACGCAGTCGGACGCGGTATCGCCGCCGCCGACGACGACGACATGCTGGCCGCCGGCGATGATGGGATGCGACGGCCACGCCACCGACTGGATCGGTTCGCCGCCGACCCGCCTGTTCTGCTGCACCAGATAGGGCATCGCGTCATGCACACCGCCGAGATCGTCGCCGGGAATACCGGCCGCGCGCGGCG
>NZ_RZQP01000378.1:0-3405 GCF_003998165.1 Mesorhizobium sp. M7A.F.Ca.US.007.01.2.1
CGATGGCTCATTTCGCAGGCCAGAAGCTCGCGGCTTCTTCCGCCTGCTTGCGGCCGGTCACATTAACGAAGGTGCCGAACATCAGCGCTGGGAAAAATCGCAGATCCTATGCCCAGTCTTGGCGCCGCAATCCCGACATGTGCTGGATCGCCCGCGGTCCCAAATCAAACTTGGTCCTCGCGCCAAGGTGGCGATGCGGGTCCGGTCAAGCCTGCTCGAGCGAAAGCTGGCGCACCCTTTACAAAGGACGATAAATTCACTGCCGGTATAATGGCATTTCCGTCAATGAACGGCTTTCTGGCCATCGTTGAGGCATCCTGACGGACTGCGAGCGCAACGCGTTTCGACCTGCGGAGGGAACCTCGGCGTTCAACATCAAACGACTAAGTACAGCAGGACGACATCGTCAGGCACTGAACGCCACCCTACCTACCTAGGGCGTCCCCCCATCATCAGCCTAGGCGGCGCACTCGTTCCGGAACATTGCCAGATTCCGGCGTCTCAGCGCCGCGCCTTCAATATTCTCGCCTCTCGCAGCAATGATCCACGATCAGTACCGACCATATCGATCAGCTCGCGTGCCTGGGCTTCCGTAATCCCGGTTTCGCGCGCCAGGAAACGGATGAGAAAGTCTTCTTGCTCCTCCCTATGCCCACGATCCCGTCGCTTCTCATCGGCGATGTATGACGATTTCGGCTGTTCTATCGAACGCGGCGATGGGGTGTCCTCATTGTAATGCACGCCTTGCACGGTCAGCCCTGCCTCCTCTGCAGCCGCCAAAAACGCCTGCCGGGCATTTTCCACCTCGTCGTCCGAAGTCAGTGAGCCGGTACAGGCCTGCAACGCGTCTCGGTATATTGATCCGTGCTCGTCCGGCCACTTCTCCATCAGCAAGATGGCAGCCTCGGAAGCACTGGACAACCTGCGGAGTTCTCCATTTGGCAACTCGATCGTTACTGGAACCCTGAAAAAAGCGTCGTGCATCGCGTCACCCCTATCCCACCATCTCTCAGCGAACGGGGCGCGACGACATTCGTTCCAGCGCAACATGTAACGCGGCCTATCCGTCCAACGTCAGGCACCTGACGCCGATCTCACAATGAGGCGCCACCGTTTGGGGGCATGTAGGCGGTCGGCGCGGCCCTTAGTCGGCCGGGCGTCGACGAAAGGCTCAGATCAAAGCATCCATTGGCGGCTTGGGGCGTTAAGACTGACGTCAGCAGGCCCCAACCGAATAGCTAGGGCTGGCGCAATCTCGGAGAACATTCACACATGGATATTCCTAAAGGTGCGACCGTTGCTGTGGCCGATGGCGAAAGGCTCAATCTGTTCCGCAATTCAGGAGACGAAGCCAATCCAAAGCTGACGGCCTCGGTCGTGGAAGACGTCGCAAACGAGAACAAGGGATCCGGTGCGCGTCATCAGAGCAGCTCCGCCAATCCGGACAACAGTCAAATCGAGGAGGACAATTTTGCGGCCGGAACCGCCGAACTGCTCAACCGACACGTCCTCGGCGGAGAAATCGCCAATCTGATCATCATCGCCGCTCCTCGAACGCTTGGCGAACTGCGCAAGCACTATCATCAGAAATTATCGGACGTTCTGATTGGCGAAATCGCCAAGGATCTCACCGGCCATTCGGCCCACGAGATAGAGAAGGCAGTTGCCAGCGCCTAGACGCATAATCGACAGAACTCAAATCTGCATCGCGCCCGCGCTCTGATCGTATTCGCGCCTGCGTCGAATTGAAGGACTTTATCATGACAAAATCCATTGGATGGTTGGCCGCAGCAGTGCTTTGCATTACAGCGCCTGCTCAGGCCGCTGACGGCGCCTTTCTGAAATCGTTTGCCGGCAGCTGGGTTGGCAAGGGCACGGTCAAGGTCGACGCTGATTCCCAACCCATCAAAATCAACTGCAAATTTGCATCTGACGCGACTGAAAGCTCATTGGCGCTTAACGGCAAGTGTACAGGTTACGTGGTCTTCTCGCGGGCGATCGGCGCCGACGTGAAGACGAATGGCAAAACCTATACGGGCATATACACCGGATCGAGCACCGGTCCGGCTGGCCCCAGTGGCGGTCGATCAGGCAACGCACTGGTTCTAGGCATCCATTGGGCAAAGGAAGTCAATGGCGACCGTACGGCCCAGCTGAGGCTGGAAAAAGTTGGTGACAATGGGATGCGCCTAACGACGATCGATAAGGATCCGGCGACGGGCAAGACCATTGTGATCAGTCGGATTGATCTCAGCCGCTCCTAGCGTCTGGTCGGCAAATATCCGACGCCTCGCTAGTCGAAGACGGGGCTGCCGGGCCGACTATTACGTGAGCTCGTAGTAAAAATCGCAAATCAGGTCCGCGACTTTGACGGCTTCAAAGTCAGTCATGTGCGCAGCTGTCTCAACAGCCACGACCCCCATATCGTCCTGATCGATCGCCAGAAGATCCAGTATCTTTGCGAACTTGAACTTGAGCTCCCGGTCACCATCGAATTCATCGATGGTAACGTGCAGAATGTTCACATTTGCGTCGATCAATCGCGTTTGTATGGCGTCGGTAGAGGCTGCTAGTGTGCGAATTGCCGCGAAAAAGTGCTCTCGCGCATTGGCATATTTGTCGTCCATTTTGATACCTTCAAAGTTGAAAAGCTGCGCCCTGGACGTCGTGCGCGAACCGGGACTTACGCGTTTGGCATAGGCTGAGTCAACAATGGCGGCCCGCCCGTACAGGTCAGTTTGAGATTCAGGGCTTGCGAATTGACAGCCGGGCTTCCCGCATGAGCTACGACCATTTGGCGCGGCACAATAAGCTGACAAGCTCGCGAGCTTCCGCTTCAGTGATGCCCTGCTTCTTTGGCTTCGGGGAACCAACGTGGCAGTGGCCAGTTTGCATAGCGAGGGGACACATCACGGAGATTCAAATGACACGCCGACCAAAGATTTTGGCCAGCACCGCACTCGGGTTGCTCATCGCCTCGGTGCCGTTAGGGGCGCCGCTCAGCGCAGCATTCAGCGCTGGACGGTTCGCCGAATCCGCAACGCCGATTTTTATCAAGTTGAAATGTAAGGAGGGCGAGTCCGCCGAAGCCTGCGCGCTAAGGCAACAGGCTCCGTCCGAAAACGCTGCTCCACCTCCAGCGACCGAACCACAGCCTACTCCAAAACCGCAGGAGCAGCCAAAAGAGGCAGCTCCGGCGTCTGAGTCAACTCCCGTTCCAGAATCCACGCCACCGGCTGAACTGTCGACGAAGAAACAGCCCGCTCCAACAGCCGAGCCTGTGCCGGCGCCGCCAGCCGAGCCTGCGCCCAACAAGGCTCCCGACGAACCGGCAGGCAAGCAAGTCCAGCCGCCCGCAGACAAGGCGCCTTTGCCCACCCCGGCTCCCCAAGCGCCCGCTGCGAC
>NZ_RZQP01000379.1:0-3402 GCF_003998165.1 Mesorhizobium sp. M7A.F.Ca.US.007.01.2.1
TCATCGTAACGCACCTTGATCGTCTGATACAAACGGGTGGAAACGTCCTCCCGGTTCGGCGATCATTGGCGCGCAAGCAGCAACCGAAACATGAATCGGAATGCGTAAAATGCGGCTTTGTCAGTAAACCTTTCGGTGTGGTTACCGCCGGGTTCAGGAATCTGGTAAAGCCGCAGTAAATGCCGCGCAAAAGCGCGTTAACGAACGGATTTTGGCCTATGGACAAGGAACACACCGGCCTGCTCGCCGGCCCCGACGGTGTCGCGCGCTGCTTCTGGCACGGCAATCTGCCCGACTATCTGCACTATCACGATCATGAATGGGGCCGGCCTGTGGCCGACGACCGCAGGCTGTTCGAAAAGATCTGCCTGGAAGGCTTTCAGTCGGGCCTGTCGTGGCTGACCATACTGCGCAAGCGGGAGAATTTTCGCGAAGCCTTCGCCAATTTCGAATTCGACAAGGTAGCAAGCTTCACCGACAAGGATGTCGAGCGCCTGCTCGGCAATGCCGGCATCATCCGCCATCGCGGCAAGATCGTCTCGACCATCAACAACGCCAGGCGCGCCCGCGAAATGGTGGACGAATTCGGCTCACTGGCCGCCTGGTTCTGGAAGTTCGAACCCGGCAAGGACGAGCGGCCGCAAATCGTCGACCTCGCCCATCTGCGCGCGAACCCGACAACGGCCGTCTCGGTGCGGATCTCGAAGGAGCTGAAGAAGCGCGGCTGGAGCTTTGTCGGCCCGACCACGGTCTACGCTTTCATGCAGGCCATGGGCCTGGTCAACGACCACCTCGAGGGCTGCGCCTGCCGCCAAGAGGTCGAGAAGCAGCGGAAGGCTTTCAGGCGGCCGAAATAGGCTCAGGTGCCGTTGGCGCTGGCCAGCACCAGGCCGGCGACGATCGCCACCACCGTGGCCAGGGTCGGATAGATCACCAGCAGGCCGGTCATCAACGCGTCGCGCATGGATGGTCCCTTGCCGGTGTCGGCGGGTACTTCGAACGGTCCGGCAGCCTGGCTGACCATTTTCGGGACGTTGATGTCGGCCGGGCGCAAGCGTGCGGACAATCCGGCATCGCTGTCGATGGCATGGAATCTTGCTGTGCTGGTCATGGCCGCGAACCCCTCATTTCCCGCGCTTTATCGGCGGCGATTGTGTCGGCACGATGCCGCACGCATGGCGGGATTGTTTCATTTGCGGTCCGGATTGGTTTCAAGGAGGTGCGGCGTCGCCTTCTCTCATCGGCAGCGCCAGAGGTCTGACCCTTGCCGCATCCGACCTCTTCGGTTAGGACACCCGCGTTGCGAAAATCGCAACATTGCCGACCTGCAAGCATCATAAAACGCCGAGCAAACACCCCATGGCCGATAAATCGGAAAAGACGAAAGCGCGACTGCCGCGCGGCTTTGCCGACCGCAGCGCCGAGGACATCCGCGCCGTCGAGAAGATGATGGCGACGATCCGCTCGGTCTATGAGCTTTACGGCTTTGAGCCGGCCGACCAGCCGCTGATCGAATACACCGATGCGCTCGGAAAATTCCTCCCCGACCAGGACCGGCCGAACGAAGGCGTGTTCTCCTTCCAGGATGACGACGACCAGTGGCTGTCGCTGCGCTACGACCTGACCGCGCCGACGGCGCGTTATGTCGCCGAGAATTACGAGCGGCTGCCAAAACCTTACCGCAGCTATCGCTCAGGCTGGGTGTTCCGCAACGAGAAGCCCGGCCCCGGCCGCTTCCGCCAGTTCATGCAGTTCGATGCCGACACGATCGGCACGCCGGGTGTAGCCGCCGACGCCGAAATGGCCATGATGATGGCCGACGTCATGGAAGCGCTGGGCATCAAGCGCGGCGACTACGTCATCCGCGTCAACAACCGCAAGGTGCTGGATGGCGTGCTGGAGGCGATCGGCCTTGGCGGCGAGGAGAATGCCGGCCGCCGGCTGACGGTGTTGCGTGCGATCGACAAGCTCGACAAGCTCGGGCCGGAAGGCGTGAAGCTTTTGCTTGGCCCGGGCCGCTGGGACGGCGGCAAGGAGGGCGAAGGCGACTTCGCCAAGGGCGCCGGGTTGAACAATGGGCAAGCCGAGGCGGTTCTTCTCGCGACTGCGAGGACTATACAGGCCGGCCAGGATTCCATGGTCAGTTCGAACGCGATCTACCAGGAAGGCGTCGGCGAACTCGCCACGATTGAAGCGCTGGTCAGGGCGGCCGGATATGGCGAAGACCGGATTGCCATGGACCGCTCGGTCGTGCGCGGCCTCGAATACTACACCGGCCCTGTCTTCGAAGCCGAGCTTCTGGCCGAAATCCCCAACGAAGACGGCCAGATCGTTCGCTTCGGTTCGGTCGGTGGCGGCGGGCGCTATGATGGCCTCGTCTCGCGCTTCCGTGGCGAGCCGGTGCCGGCGACCGGTTTTTCCATCGGCGTCTCCAGGCTGATGACCGCGCTGAAGAACCTCGGCAAGCTCGATGCCTCGGACGTGATTGCGCCGGTCGTCGTGCTGGTGATGGACAAGGACACCGACAGCCTCGGCCGCTACCAGAAGATGGTGGCGGAGCTGCGCGCCGCCGGCATTCGGTCCGAAATGTATCTCGGCGGCGCCGGCATGAAGGCGCAGCTCAAATATGCCGACCGCCGCGGCTGTCCGGTCGCCATCATCCAGGGCGGCGACGAGCGCGCCAAGGGCGAGCTGCAGATCAAGGATTTGATCGAAGGCGCGCGCATGTCTGCCGAAATATCAGACAACGCCGAATGGCGCGCGGCGCGCCCGGCGCAGGTGACGGTGGCGGAGGGCGAGCTGGTCGTCGAGGTGAGGAAGATATTGGCGGCGCAGGCTGAGGAGAGGGCGCGTGGCAAGTAGAGGCCGCGTTGGCGCCTCTGGTTTGGGACCAGAGGGTCGTGCAGCACTGAGGTCAGCAAGTTGACCTCCCGCACCCCCGCCATCTCCACCGACATCACCAACCTTTTCGCCACGCGCAACACGCATGCCGTCGAAGTCGCCATATTGCAGCCGGCGGACCCGTTCCTCGACATGGCCGGCGAGGATCTGCGCCGCCGGATTTTCCTGACCGAAAGCGAGACCGGCCAGACATTGTGCCTGCGGCCGGAATTCACCATCCCGGTCTGTCTCGACCACATCAGCTCGCAGGCCGGCACGCCGCGCCGTTATTCCTATCTGGGCGAGGTGTTTCGCCAGCGCCGCGAAGGCGGCAACGAGTTCTTCCAGGCCGGCATCGAGGATCTCGGCGACCGCGATACCGCGCAAGCGGATGCCCGCTCGGTGGCCGACGCGCATGCGCTGCTGTCGCTGGTGCTGCCTGGCCAGGCATTGGCGATCACGCTTGGCGACCAGACCATTTTCGAGGCGGTGCTGGCCGCCCTTGGCCTGCCGCGCGGCTGG
>NZ_RZQP01000037.1:0-38498 GCF_003998165.1 Mesorhizobium sp. M7A.F.Ca.US.007.01.2.1
GCACTGCAGAGTTACACGCTGCTTCCACGTTTCCAAATTCGGGATCGCTCACACAGGTGACAATCGGCGCCAGCCAGTCTCCTGCCTGAGTAGCGCCGGACTGGGGTTCTTCACATCTCAGTCAAGACCCAGGCCACACCAAAGATGCATCAGAAAGGCAAAAAAGCCATCCCTTAGTGCATGGCGGACATCTCGAAAGCCCGGTCCATCGACCGCACTTTCGTACAAAATTGATCGGCAACCCGTCAACTGGTTGTCACCCTCGTCCAATCCGGGATCGGTACCGCGATGTGAAGGACGATATCAAGCATCCTCATGTGCAAGACGGTGGGAAACCTAAAAAAGCATCGCCATTCAAGACAGAGTGCAATCCAGCCATGGCAGGGGCCACCACGGCTTCATCTGCGTTGGCAGACTGAACGGCGTAAGCGGGATATGAGAACTGCGGCGTTTCGGGCACGAGGTGAAGCCGTCCGGCCTCGATATGAGGCTGTACCGCGCTCATCCTGAAATAGCCAGATCCACCAACCGAAAGAATATAGCTGAGCGCAAGCGGGCCGAGATCCATAAAAAGGTCCGGCGCGACGTCAGGGAAATTCATGCCATGATGAAACGTAAAATCTGGCCCCCAGTCTATGTGCGCGTAGTCTATGCTGCCCGCCAGGCGTGCTTCCAGATCGGTTGTCACGAGCACGAGTTTTTCTTCCATGAGCAGATCGATCTTCAGGCCGGGCCGATGCTGGGGCGCATACATGATTGCCACGTCAACGAGCCCGGATGCGACTTGATCGATTAGGTCCTGCGGCACATCGACGTGCACATGAAGCGCGATATCCGGAAGGGATTGACGCATCCATCGAACCCAGTCGAGCAGAAGGGGCTCGGCGATGCTGATTTCGCTACCAACAGTCAGAACAGCACGACTGCCGGGTGGAACAGCAACCTGATGAAGGGTGCGCTGCCACAACTGAACGAACATCGGAGCGTGGCGCAGGAACTGCTCTCCGGCGGGAGTGAGCGAAGCGCCGCCTTTGTGGCGGACGAAAAGTTGGCGACCTAGTTGTTGCTCAAGGCTGCGAATTCGCGCGCTCACGGTTGTCTGGGCGACATTCAACCGTTCGGAGGCCCGGATGAAGCTTCCGCTGGAAACAATCTCAAGAAAAGAACGAGCAAGCTCGACGTCCATGAAAAAACATAACATAAAAACTGCATTTAAATGACAGTGAAATTGCGCTCTGAAGTGCCCCCATTTTATCGCGGCCATTCGATCAAGCCGTATCGAGTCCAATAGCAACAGCGATTCGGATCTATCATAAAATCTGTATTCATTTGCCGATTAAATTCGTTTGCTACGCGGCATACGCCAGCAATACGCTCCGAGAAATCCACCAAGCTTAGCGCTGGATGCTGCGCAGCGCCGGTTGGAGCGGAGCGCAAGGCTCTCTCCACCTACCCATCGTTTTGCCTGCAGCGTCACAGGAGGAATCATGTCGAGGGAAGAAAAGAGCAAAGGCGATGTGGGGCGGCGTGATTTTCTGAAGCTGTTCGGCGCGGCTGGAGCTGCCGGAGCGGCGGCGAGCACCCTGCCGCTTGGGGCATCCGCTTCGGCGGACGAAGTCATGGCTGCGACCGCTGACACAAGACATCATCACGTTGCCGTCGCCACCGAACCTCAGGCTGGAGGCATTGGCTACGAATTCTTCAACATCGATGAGTCCGCTTTCATCGAGGCGGCTGTCGATACGCTCATTCCAAGCGACTCAACAGGCCCTGGCGCCAAGGAACTCGGCGTCGCGATCTATATCGACCGGCAGATGGCCGGCGGATACGGCAAGGGCGACCGCCTGTATCTGGAAGGGCCATTTGGCGAGGGTACGCCCGAGCAGGGCTATCAATTGCCGATGACGCCATCGGAACTGATCCGTGCTGGGATCGCCGACGTCAGCGCTTACGTACAGAAAAACCACAAGAGCACCTTCGACGGCCTTTCGGCAAAGGATCGTGCCGCGGTGATGACCGAACTCGACGGCAAGAAGGTCGAGCTTCCGACGGTGCCGACCGCGACCTTCTTCGGGCTTCTGCTCCAACTCACGGTCGAGGGCTATCTGGCCGACCCGATGTATGGCGGAAACAAGGACAGGGCGGCCTGGAAGATGATCGGTTTCCCAGGCGCCGACGCCATGTATATGGACAAGATCGAACCATTTCGGAACAAGCTCTATACGGCTGAACCGAAGGGCATCCAGGATCTCGTTTAATCGGCGAAAGAACAAGGAGACTATAACATGGCCACCAAATTGAACGCGATTGATGTCCTGATTGTCGGCCTGGGCTGGACGGGCGGCATCATTGCCAAGGAACTTGCTTCGACCAAGCTGAAAATCGTCGCCCTTGAGCGGGGAGGCCCGCGTGACACCAATCCGGACTTCATCGACCCACAGATCCATGACGAACTGCGCTACGCCGCCCGCCACGATCTCATGCAGAACGTCCGGCGGGAAACCATCACGTTCCGCAACAGTGAATCGCAAACGGCGCTGCCGATGCGGCAACTCGGCTCGTTCCTGCCTGGCCAGGGCGTTGGCGGCGCCGGCGTGCACTGGAACGGTGTCACCTGGCGCTGGCTCGAATGGGACCATCAGGCGCGCACCCGGACGGTCGACAAATACGGCGACAAGATCATCCCTTCGGATATGCACCTGCAGGACTGGCCGATCACCTATGACGATCTCGAGCCCTATTACGACAGGTTCGAAAAGACCTGCGGCACCTCCGGCAAGGCCGGCAACATCAACGGCCGAAAGATCGATGGTGGCAACATCTTCGAAGGATCGCGAAAGGAGGAATACCCCAACCCGCCGATGATCGCCGCGCAGAGCATGGTGATGTTCGAGAAGGCGGCCCGTAATCTCGGGTATCACCCGTTCCCCAATCCGTCGTCAAACGCGTCGCGCGATTACGTCAATCCCGATGGCGTGGCCTTCGGCCAATGTCACTATTGCGGCTTCTGCGAGCGTTTCGGCTGCGAGGCCAATGCTAAGGCTAGCCCGCATTTCACCGTCATTCCGCTGGCGCTGAAGAACCCGAATTTCGAGCTGCGCACCAACTCGATCGTGCTGAAGGTCAATCTCGACTCGACCCGCAAGAAAGCGGTCAGCGTCACCTATCTCGACGCACGCGGGCGGGAGTTCGAACAGCCTGCCGACCTCATCATCCTGTCAGCCTATGCGCTCGGCAATGTCAACCTGCTGCTGCAATCGGGCATCGGCGTGCCTTATGACCCGGCCACGGGCAAGGGCGTGGTCGGCCGCAACTATGCTTATCAGTGCGGTGGCGGGGCTACCGCCTTCTTCGACAAGGAAACCATCCTCAATCGCTTCATGGGCGCCGGCGCGCTCGGCACCTGCATGGATGATTTCAACGGCGACAACTACGATTTCGTGAAGGCCGGCTATATCGGCGGCGGCGGCATCAGCTGCAGCAACTCGGGCGCCCGGCCGATCCAGTCGCATCCAACACCCCACGGCACGCCGCGTTGGGGCTCCGACTGGAAAAAGGCAGTGGTCGACAATTATGACCACGCGGCCAGTGTCGGAAACCAGGGCGCGGTGATGGCCTACCGGCAGAACTATCTCAGCCTCGACCCGACCTACACCGATGTGTTCGGGCGTCCATTGATGAGGATGACGTTCGACTTCCAGGACAACGAGGTCAAGCAGATGAACGGCCAGGCCGACATCTGCGTGAAGATCGCCAAGGAGATGGGTGCGACTAAGGTTGATCGGAGCATCCCTCCCGTGCCCTATTCGATCGTGCCTTATCAAAGCACGCACAACACGGGCGGGGCAGTGTTTGGAGCCGACCCGAGCACCAGCGTCCTGAACAAATACCTTCAGGTCTGGGATGTCCCGAACGTGTTCGTGACCGGCGCTTGCGTGTTTCCCCAGAACGCCGGGAAGAACCCGACCGGACCCGTAGGCGCTCTTGCCTACTGGGCGGTGGACGCGATCAAGAACCAGTATTTGAAGAATCCCGGCGCACTGGTTCCCTCCTGAGGCAACGCCTGCCGGATCCGCGGTTCGGATCCGGCAGGCAGGGTTTGAACCCCATATCGCCAGGGCCGGGTCGGCCGGGACCAGCCCGCAACAAACGCGTTGAAAGAAGCAAACATGAAATCGACTTTGCTTGGATTGACAACCGCAATTCTCACTACAGTCGGGTCGGCCCATGCGCTGGAGGCATCCCCCGGCAACGCCGAAGCCGGCGCAGCCGTCTTCAAGAGGTGCATGGCCTGCCACTCGGTCGGCCCAGACGCAAAGAACGGAGTAGGTCCGGTTTTGAATGGCATCGTCGGCCGAGCGGCCGGCGTGTATCCGGGCTACAATTATTCCGCGGCGAACAAGAATTCCGGTCTGACCTGGGATGAACCGACCCTGACGATCTATCTGCACGCGCCGCGCAAACTGGTCCCCGGCACAAAGATGACATTTGCCGGTCTCAGCAAGGACCAGGACATCGCCGACGTAATCGCCTACCTGAAACAGTTCAACGCCCAAGGACAGAAGTCGATCCTTGAGTGAGGGGCAACCGTCCGGATCGCAAAGCACGACCTTTATGAAGTTCCTGCTGCACAAGGGCCTGGGATATTCCTCGATCCATCGGATCGGTGACTACCTGCGCAGCCATGGAGCGGGTCGTCACTGGATCGAGCGATATCGCGGCGACGTCTTTCTGGTCGTATTGGACGAAGTCGACGAGGCGATCCTTGGAAAGGAATTCTCCGAACTTCTTGATGCGGTCAACGAGACGGAGGGAGACGGGACACGAGGTCGATGAGTGAAAAAATCTTCAATGACAGAGTAAAATTGAAACGGGCATATGAGAGTCCCGCTGCCGACGACGGCAAGCGAGTGTTGGTTGACCGGCTTTGGCCGCGCGGGGTCAGGAAGACCGAAGCCGCCATCGACTGTTGGATGAAGCAACTCGCGCCAAGCACCGAGCTTCGGCAATGGTTCGGACACGATCCAGCCCGTTGGGAGGAATTCCGCCGGCGATATGCGGCGGAAATCCATGAGCATCGCGATGAACTGGAACAGCTGCGCGACCTGATACGGCAGGGCACCGTTACACTCGTCTACTCGGCTCATGACGAGGCCCACAACGACGCCGTTGTCGTTAGAGAGATTTTGCTGAGACACCGATAGTGACGGGGCGCTCCTCCATTGCCATTGGGCGTGCGATCGCGGCCACGACAACAAACTCTCCGGGAACCAAAGCAGAAAACACCCATCCAATGATCGATGGGCGTTCACCTTAGAGGAGAAGACGATGAAATTCTTCGTCGATACCGCCGATATATCCGAAATTCGTGAGCTTGCCGCCGCTGGCGTTCTCGACGGGGTGACCACAAACCCGTCGCTTGTAGCAAAGACCGGACGACCCATCAGGGATGTGATCAAGGAGATTTGCCAGACGATCGAGGGTCCGGTTTCAGCGGAAGTCACCGCGACCAATTTCGACGGCATGGTCGCCGAAGGAGAGCGTTTGGCCGGCATTGCCGCCAATGTAGCCGTCAAGGTGCCATCGACCTGGGATGGGTTCAGGGCTTGCCGGGCGCTTAGTCAACTCGGCCACAAGGTCAATGTCACCCTGTGCTTTTCAGCCAACCAGGCATTGCTCGCCGCCAAGGCAGGCGCGACCTTCATTTCGCCGTTTGTCGGCAGGCTTGATGACCTTGGGCTCGACGGCATGGAGGTGATCCGGGAAATCCGCAAGATCTACGACAACGACAAATCCTTCACGACGGAGATCCTGGCGTCTTCAATTCGCACCCCTCTCCATGTCAAACAGGCGGCGATCGCCGGCGCCGATATCGCGACCGTACCACCTGCGGTGCTCAGAAACCTCGCCAAACACCCTCTCACCGACAAGGGCCTGGCGTCCTTTCTCGCCGACTGGGGTAAGACGGGGCAAGTAATCCTGTAATTCCCTGCCCGGGATCACGCGAGAGCAATCATAAATAATGCACACAACTGTCGATTAAATTCGTTTGCATGATAGCAGAGATGGCGAGAAACTACGGACAACAGACGTCCAATCGGCATCGAGTCCATGGCTGCACGTTTAGCACAAGCGGTGCCGAGAGCCTGAAGACGCACAATCAGGTGAAGGTATTCAGAGGCTGGCGGGCCTGAGTTCCCGCTTCTCGTCGGTATAGGCGATTTCAACACCTGATCGCCAAAGGAGAAGAAAATGCCTGAAGGCCATAACAAACCGAACGGGCCGGATCTGGTCCAGGGGATCGCGTTGTCCGATCTTCCCGATGGCGCAAAGCTTGTCGGCCATTGCGGCGATGAGCAGGTGCTGCTTGTGCGCCGCGGGGCGGAGGTCTTCGCCGTCGGGGCGACCTGCACGCATTACGGCGGGCCGCTCGTCGAGGGTCTTGTGGTGGAGGATACCGTCCGGTGTCCTTGGCATCATGCGTGCTTCGATTTGCGCACAGGCGAGGCTTTGCGCGCCCCCGCCTTCAATCCACTCGCCTGCTGGTCGGTGGAACAACGCGATGATCGGATATTCGTCGGCGAGAAAATCAAACGGATGGTTCCGAAACCGCGTTCTGGAGGCTCCAGCCAAGTCCCCGAGAAGATCGTCATTGTCGGCGGAGGCGCCGCGGGTTTCGCAGCGGCCGACATGCTGCGGCGCGAGCAGTTCCAGGGCAGCATCGTGATGATTAGCGAGGACCAATCGGCGCCCGTCGACCGGCCGAACCTCTCCAAAGACTACCTCGCGGGAAAATCGCCGGAGGACTGGATTCCGCTCCGCGGGGAGAAATTCTATTCAAAAAACAACATCGACCTGCGTCTCGACACGAAGGCCGTTGATATCGACCTGCGTTCCCTCGAGGTCGTCCTCGCTGATGAAAGAAGGGTTCCTTACCACAGGCTGCTGCTTGCGACCGGCGCCGAACCCGTCCGCCTGACCATCCCCGGCGCCGACTTGCCGCACGTTCACACGCTGCGCTCGTTCGCAGACTGCAAGGCGATCATCGAGCATGCCGCGACTGCCCGTCGCGCGGTCGTGCTTGGCGCCAGTTTCATTGGCCTGGAAGTTGCCGCGGCTCTGCGCGCGCGCGCGATCGAAGTTCATGTCGTGGCGCCGGAAAAACGACCCATGGAGCGCGTCCTCGGCCCGCAAATGGGCGACTTCATCCGCGCCCTGCATGAAGAGCATGGCGTCGTATTCCATCTCGAGAATACAGCGAGCAGCATCGACGCCAAGAAGGTAAATCTCAGCAGTGGCGGCTCATTGGCGGCAGATTTCGTCGTCGTCGGCATCGGCGTGCGGCCGCGGATCAGACTTGCCGAAACGGCGGGGCTGGTCGTTGATCACGGCGTTGTTGTGGACGCCTTTCTGGAAACGAGCGAGCCAGGGGTATTCGCGGCCGGCGATATTGCGCGATGGCGCGATCCCCACAGCGGTGAGAAAATTCGGGTCGAGCATTGGGTGGTTGCAGAGAGGCAGGGACGAACCGCGGCCCTCAACATGCTCGGCCAACGCGACAAATTCAACGGCGTGCCGTTCTTCTGGAGTCAGCATTACGATGTTCCCATCAACTATGTCGGTCATGCGGAGCGATGGGACGAGATCGCGGTCGATGGGAATATCGCCTCCAGGGATTGCCTGCTGCGCTTCAAGCGCGAAGGACGCACGCTGGCTGTCGCTTCGATCTTCCGCGACATCGAAAGTCTGGAGGCCGAGGTGGAAATGGAGCACCAGATGGCGACCTAGCAGAGCGCTCTCGGGCGCCGCAGTTCGAAGAAGAGCGCAATCAGAAATGGCTGAGCGGAATGCCGTCATGATCGAAAGGAGTTCGAATTATGTCCACAGTGCAACAGGAACTTAGCACCACTAACGGTATGAGCACGGTCGCGCCCGCGCAACATTATTCAACGTTCGTCAAAATCATCAAGACGGTCGGCAAGGAAGCGTCCAACATGACGCCGACCTCGGTTGAAATCTTCTCGAACGGCAGCCAGTGGTACTGTCAGGTCCGTCGCGGTAACAAAACGACCAAGCCGATGGGCCCCTATTCCAAACTACAGGCTGAGCGAATCCAGGATGCCCGGCGAATGCTGATCGCAAAAAGAGGCACAGCTAATCTCGTGTTTGAGTAGGGCGAGGAGCTTTGACGGGCGGCGCCAGGCGACGAGCTGCTTCGTTGCGATGATCGGTGCGACGACGGCTCCCAGCGCAGGACGCCTTTCTAACGCCTGATACCAGTTGTCGCGGCGCATTTTCGCGGCACGTCGCCGTTCGACTTGGCCGAGGCTCATTACCCAATCCCGGAAGGAAGTCCAATGGCCTACAAGTCAATCGTTCTCAATCTCGACATCGATGGTATGGTTGCTCCTGTCATCAAGCTCGGTGTCGATCTGGCTCGGCGGTTCGATGCGCGTCTGATCGGCCTTTCGGCTGCCGATGTTCCCCCACCCATCGTAATGGAAGGAGGCGTCGCATTCGACGGTGAGAACATGCTGCGCCAGCGGAAGAACATCGAGCGGCGACTCGAGGATCTCCGCGCGGAATTCGAAGGTCTTGCTGGCGCGACGGTTGAGACGGAATGGCGCGGGACGGTGGGCAATCCGACCCGCTTGCTGATCGATTCGGCGCGTGTGGCCGATCTCATCGTCACAGCGTCGCCCGAAGGTGACTCTTCTGGCAACATTCATCGTTCCACCGACCTGGGCAATCTAATCCTTCAGGCAGGACGACCTGTATTTGTCGCCTCCACCAACCAGGAAAATATCCGGATCAACAAGGTTCTTGTCGGGTGGAAGGACACCCGTGAAGCTAGGCGTGCGGTTGCTGATGCCATGCCGTTTCTGCAAATGGCCAAGGAGGTTCGTATAACCACGATCGACGATGACGCGACCGATGAAACCTCGAATAGCCTGGACGATGTTGTCGCCTTCCTTTCTTTTCACGGCGTAAAGGCGAAGGCGGAAGTGTTTCCGGAGAAATCCGATGGCGGAACGATCGCCGATGTGGCCGACGCAATGCGTGCGGATCTGGTCATATCCGGCGCCTACGGTCATAGCAGGTTCAGGGAGTGGATCTTCGGCGGGGCTACCCGCTCGCTGCTTGAAAATGATCGGCTGAACCGGGTGATGTCGAATTGATCACGTTGCTCGAACGATCGATACGCTCGGTCAAGCTGAATAACGTGACAAGGACTTTGCCCGCTGTAGGATTTTCGTCGTGCCGTCCCCCGAGCCAGTTGCATGCCCACGGTGTCGGCCTGAGTAAGGAGGCCCTTCATGAACTCCGATACACCTGATACTGACCGTCCGGACTTCGGCAAAGGCATCCCTCTGAGCCAACTCGCAGATGGCGCCATGCTCTCCGGCTATGTCGGCAACGAGCCTGTCTTGCTGGCACCTCGGGGCGAGGAAATATTCGCCGTTGGATCGGTCTGTACACACTACGGCGCACCTTTGGCCGATGGCTCCTCGTGGAGGATAATGTGCGTTGCCCTTGGCATCACGCCTGTTTCAGCTGCGCAAAGGGGGAAGCGGTCCGCGCCCCTGCCCTATCATCAATCCCCTGCTATGATGTCGAGCAAACTGACGCGTACATAAGGGTTCGGGTGCGGCGCCAGCCTAGGCGATGGGCAAGAACGGGTGACTGCCAAGCCTCAGCCAAATGCGCCAAAATTGACCCTACCCAGGCGGAGCACCGAGAAATGACGGAACACAAGAAGGCACCACGACGCCGACCCGCGACCGTCTCGATGACGAAAACATTTGAAGTCGGGGATCGGGTGAGTTGGAACTCGGAGGCAGGTCGCGTCCACGGAACGATCATTCGGATTCATACCCAAGATATAGACTATAAAGGCCACACGCATCACGCGAGCCCGCAGTCTCCTCAATACGAGATCAAGAGCAGCAAGACCGACCACGTGGCCCTGCACCGCGGCCAGGTGCTGACCCGATTAAGCGACTGACGGGAGCAACGCGTGGACGGGTCTCCCTGAACACGGACAGAACTTTCGGACGATCCGGTGCCGAGTCCACCGCACGCTTATCATGCCGCCGGCTCGTGAGGAGCAGCCGCGCTGCCCAGGACAGCAGAAACCCGGGTGCGCAGGTGAGGCACCAATTCGTTCTCGAACCACGGGTTGCGACGCAGCCAGGCTGTACTGCGCCACGAGGGATGGGGCAGCGGGATGACTGCCGGACCATAGGTGCGCCACGCGGCAACGGTCGCGGTCATCGACCTCCCCGAGGCGTGTTGCAGCGCCCACCGTTGAGCGTAACCGCCGACCAGGAGCGTCAGTTCCACTCTAGGCAAGCACGCCAGAAGCGACCGTCGCCAGAGAGCGGCACACCGGGACGGTGGCGGGTGGTCGCCCCCTTTGGGATTGGTCCCAGGAAAGCAGAACGCCATCGGAGCCACGCCAATTCGCGAATCCCCATAGAAGACGCTGCGATCCAGCCCAAGCCACGCGCGCAAGCGGTCACCTGAGGGGTCGTCGAACGGCAATCCGCACTCATGCACCCGTCGTCCTGGGGCTTGGCCACAGATCAAGAGCCGGGTCTCGGAAGTGACCTGCACCACCGGGCGCGGTTCATGGCTGAATTCCCCAGCACAGGCGCGACAGGCACGAATGCTCGAAAGCAACGCGTCAAGTTGCGGCGCTTCCGACCTAGCGCGTCTTTCGGGGCTCCCCAGGCCGGGCCTAGCTGCAGCAACCTCTACCAAATCGTTCTAAACCTGTTGGTGTCCTACCCTACGATCAGTTTAACGACTGACCATTGAATGTGGGAACCAGGGTAAGATGCGACCAGCCGCCACTCGCGCAGCGCGACCGTTCGCCGCGGTGAGGCAAAGCCCCGACACCAGATTGGGCTGCGTCGACTTGTTTGGTCGACATGTCCCGCCTAGCTGTGGCCGCGTCAACTTCGCCGAACAACGGTTTCCGAAGCCAGATCTGGACGGCATCTATCCGACAAATGATTTCGATTGACCTTTTAACGCAGTTTTCATGTTATGATCGCCATGGACATCGAGCTCGCTCGCACTTTTATCGAAATCGTTTCGACAGGGAGTTTCATTCGGGCCTCTGAGCGCTTGAACGTCGCCCAGACGACCGTAAGCGCACGAATCCGTAACCTCGAGCAGCAACTGGGTCGCCAGCTTTTCGTCCGCCACAAGGGCGGCGCTTCGCTCACTCCCGCCGGCGAGCAGTTCCTGCGCCACGCCCCGATGTTCGTCCAGTTGTGGCAACGCACCCTTCACCAGGTTGCCGTGCCCTCGGGACGCCGAGCTGTTCTGACGGTCGGCAGCGAAGTCAGCCTTGCCCAACCCCTTCTCCTCGACTGGGTCCGATGGATGCGTCAATCCCTTCCGGATATCGCGCTTCGTGTGCACGTCGATGTGCCGCAGGACTTGATCAAACAAGTCGCATCCGGGCTCGTCGACGTGGCGATCATGTACGCGCCCCAGCATCGACCCGGCCTGAAAATCGATCTGCTTCTGGAAGAAAAACTCGTGTTTGCGACCACCAATTCCGAAGCGCGCCTCCTGGATGGGTCTGATTATGTCTATATGGATTGGGGCCCGGACTTTGGACATCACCACGGGATGAGTTTCCCAACTGCTGCGCCCGATCTTACTTTCGATCTCGGCCCGCTCGCATTGAACTATGTTCTTGCGGCGGGTGGCTCTGGATATTTCAGGATGAGCTCTGTGCAGCCTCACGTAGTGGCCGGCCGGCTGCACCTTGTGCCCGAAATGCCGCAGTTCTCCTATCCGGTTTACGCGGTGCAATCCGCAAATGCGGATGAGAGCGTAGTAGGTCCTGCCCTGACAGGATTGCATTCCGTTGCAAGCGCCGACAAATAATAGGAGCTCTTTTTGGGCGTCTAAGTGTCCGCTTGGATTGACGGGAACAGGAGATCCACTGTTGTCCCAATCCCTAGTTCACTCCTTATCCGGATCCGACCATTAACCGCCTGCGCCAATGCCTGTACTTGCAACATCCCTATCCCGGTGCCCTTCTCACCCTTTGTGGTGAAGAAAGGATCGAACACCTTCCGCAAAACTTCCGGAGCCATGCCGCAACCATGGTCTTTGACGCGAACGCGTGCGTAGGTACCCGGCCCGGGTGGGTCAGGTGTCATGGTGGTCTGCACGAATCGCTCAGTGATGACGTGAATCTCCCCGCCACCTGGCATCGCATCTCGCGCGTTTATGACGAGATTAAGCACTGCAGCGTCGAACAGCGCTGGGTCGATCAAGCAGTCCGGGACGTCGGAACCAAGCTCCAGCTTGACGCGGACATCGGGACCGGCGCCATACCTTAAGAGGGGCGCGAAAGACTTGAGGAACTCATTCAAATTGCCAGCATGGGCATCGAGTTCCTGATGCTTTGCGAAGGCGAGTAGCTGTGACGTTAGCTCGATCCCTCGATCGATCCCTTCCCGCGCTGCGGCAATGTAGGCTCGCACGCTTTCGGGTGCGTCAGCTCTCCGCTCCGCGAGCCCGAGCCCGGATTGGATTACTGCCAGGAGATTTCTGAAATCATGGGCAATACCGCCTGTCATTTCGCCCAGCGCAGCAAGCCGGTGCGTCGCACGTTCGCGTTGCTCGACTGCAGTTCGGAGATAGAGAGTCGTGTCCGGCATCGGAGTGCGCGCGTCGCGTTCGGCCCGAGATGGTCGTTGAGTTTCACACGGAAACACACAGCCTGTCATAGAAGTCGCCCCTAAAGGTCACTGACGACACCCGAGCAACCCGCGCTCCCATCAATATCGTCGTATTCTGTCTCATTTGTTGCTGAGGGCCGTGCCTTTCATGCGCATGATCTAAGCACGCCGGACGACCCTTTTCGTCATAATGTCTTCGACAGCCGGGAATGCCTTGAGGGTCTCCTCCGGTAGGTCGCCATTTGCTCCGACCATTTCAGACCAGCCGTGTACCTCTGGTTCGCCGACGATGATACGGCCGACCATCCCGGCATGCTCATGCGGGACACAATAATAATCGTACACCCCCTGCTCGGTGAAGGTAACCGAAAAGCTTTCCTTGGGCAGGAGGTAATCGGAATCCCATGGTTTTGCCGCCTTGGGCATGCGAAGCGGTCGCTCGAAGTTTGCCGGGTGGTAGGCTGTGGTTGTGTGCGAATTGCCAGGATTGAGATTGGTCCAGCGGACCGTCTGACCCGGTTTGATCAGAATGCCAATCGGATCGAACCAGACTTGTGAACCGTCGCCGCGCCCTTGCATCTTGATTTCGACCACCTCGCCGGCCCATACCGACAGAGAAGGCAGGGAAAGGGCGGCGGCGAGACCGCCGCCCGCGCCCAATATCTCACGGCGCGTGAGTGTCATTTGGCGACCCGCGCCTCGTCTGCGGCTGGGACATGCCACAGCACAATGTGGACATGCGGCTCTTCGACGCCTGGATGACCGGCATTGTAGTAGACGTCGACATGGTCGACATTGCCGCCGGGCGCGGCGAGGTTGTCAAAGCGTTTGTCCGGATTGAGATCTTTGATCGGCAGCATATAGATGGTGCTGACAATTTTGCCGTCGTGATCATAGGCAAGGAACGGACCGGCCGGCAGTGTCGCCGGATCGACAAAAAGTTGACCCATGCCAGGTAGGAAGTCGGGCAGCTTCACAAGCTTGCTGACCTGTTGGTAAGGCGCTGCTGGCGGGGATTTGGTGACCTCAGACGCCGCCATGGCGCAAAGCGAGCTGGCCATTGTCACGACAAGTGCGAGGGCGAGCTTCTTCATAGGTTATCTCCTTGTTGAATTCAAAAGTCACGATGCCGACAATTTAGGAGACCGGTACACGAAATCGTTGTTTAGCTTGTTGATACCGCCTGTCGCGCCCTGCCAGTAAGTAGGAGGCCCCTATTTTCGTCAAACGAAATTAGCTGGCATTTCAGTGCAGTAATTCTGCTTGCGCCGCCCGCACTGTTTGCTTGATTTCCGGAAATCCTTCACTACCTGTCAATTGCCATGGATATCTTCAGCCTCCATTTCCGGCGAGAGCCAATCCACCTCAAAATGGGCTCTTAACCCGGACGCGAGAAGGCACTGCCTTCGCGGCCGGGACAGCCAGGATTCCACTTCATCCGAAAGTGAACAGAGCCCTGCTTAAGCAGTGCGACTGATCACTGCGCGTTTGGAACGACACGAAGATTGACGCTCATGATCTCCCCCATCCTGTCAGAAGAAGACATCTCGCTTGACCTTGTGACAAAGGGAAAGCAATCAGCCTTGTCTAAAATCGCGATTAGGATTGCGCGAAGAACTGGGATCGACCAGCAGGTGGTTCTGCGTGGTCTTTTCGACCGCGAGCGTCTCGGCTCGACCGGCATCGGTCGTGGCGTCGCGATCCCGCACGCTCTACTTAGCACAATCTATTTGCCTGTCGCGTCTTTGACACGCTTGGCCCAGCCCATTGATTTCGAGGGTCCAGACGACGATCGTGTAGATCTCATTTACACTGTGCTCTGGCCGCGCTCTGACCCTTCCCCCTTTCTCCCTGCCCTTTCGCAAATGTGCCGGTTGTTTCGGGGCTCTCAGCTTCGAGAGCAACTCCGGCAGGCACGGTCATCTGATGAGATGTTGGCGATCCTCGAAATTGAATCGCATCAGGAATTCCTCCCCAATTTGCATACTTCCCGTGTCGGACCTGACACCGAAATGTCTAGGCAGTTCGGCAACGCCTAGGTCCCCAGGCCACGTTGGGCCGGACATGGGAATTTTTCACAAAGATAGATTGACAATCTATGTTTTATCGCGATCATCATGGGCGAGCCAAGGCCTGAACCGCGTGGATCGGACAGAGGAAGCCAGGAGCAGACAGATGAGCCAGAATGATCAGAGCAGGAGGACGATCGTCGTCGACGGCGTCCCATTGCCAGAGTTGCTTGATGAGACAACGATCCGCGAGGTGGTCCACGGTTTTTACGGCGAAATTCGACATGATGACCTTCTCGGCCCCATTTTCCACGATCGGATCGAGCCAGACAGTTGGCCACAGCATCTAGCGAAGATGTGTGACTTCTGGTCTGCGACGTTGCTTCGGACGTCCCGATATGAGGGGCGGCCACTGCCGCCACACCTGGCTATAGCCGGCCTCGGCGAGACGCATTTCCGTCGCTGGTTAAAGTTGTTTCGCAAAACGGTTCGCCGCATTTGCCCGCCCGAGGTGGCAGCGCTCTTTATGGACCGAGCGCTTCGTATCGCGCACAGTTTCCGTTTAGCGATTGCCTTCAACCGCGGTGAGACCACGATTGGCCTCGCACCTATTGTCGAGAAGGACCTTTGATGCAGACTGGTTGGTAAGGATTCTCGCGCCAACAGCAGGAGAGATGCATGCGGCTGACTGCCTTCTCAGACTACGCGTTGCGAATGCTGATGTACGCCGCCTCCGCCGGTGACCGGCTGGTCACGATCGAGGAAGCTGCGCGCACCTTCAACATATCGAAGACGCACCTGAACAAGGTCGCCAATACCCTCACCCGCAGCGGCTATCTGAAAGCCATCCGTGGCCGTTCCGGCGGGCTTGTTCTCGGACAGCGGCCCGAGATGATCCGGATCGGCGACGTCGTGCGGTTGACGGAGCCGGATTTCGCACTGGTTGAATGTTTCGCGACTGATGGAAACCACTGTGTACTAACTGCCTCTTGCAAGCTTTCAGGGATGTTTGGTGAAGCGATTGCCTCGTTCCAGAGCACCCTGGACCGCTATACGCTGGCCGACATCATGCTGGCTCCGAAGGACTTCCTTGGCAGCCCGAAAAGACCCGCTGGCAACGGTGCGGCGCACAACGTCTCATGATTATTTCGTTACGTGCCCGTTTTGCTCCGATGGAGACGCCCATGCCTGACTCAAAGATGAAGGAAAAGCCGTTACCGAGAGAGATCGATTCCGGTATCGACCCCGACAACAGCCTGCTGCCAATGCTTCTTGGCGGGCTTGTGTTGATAGTCCTCGGCGCGATTGTCGTCATGATGTTTGTCTAGTTGGCGACGCATGACGCTGTGTTAGAACATCGTTCAGCAGCATTCGTGCAGTCAAGCGCCCGCGTGACGCCAATGTAGGGCGCGGGCACTCTCGTGATGTCGCCGCTGGGGACATGTTGTCGCAGAACAGAGTCCACTTGAGCCTGGTGTCCGCCGAAGACAATCGCGTATTAGGCGACAATATGGCGCCAGGTTTGCGACGGCGGTACGTGGCCGGACTGTGTACGCCATCGGTGTCGGTGTCTAAGTACAATCAGGTCCGAGACTCCTCAGTTCGATGAAGTGAGTTCGTGAGCTAAAAAAGGCCGGACTGATAAGCCCGGCCAGGTTTGAAGGTAAATACCTCCTGAGGGGAACGCGTCGACGAATGGGGAGAAACGCTCGACGCAACACCTATGTGGGACGCGTAGCTTATCTTACAACGACAGGGTGATGGGCCACAATCGCTGCTCCGTCGAGCCAGGGACGCAAAGCTCGCCTTCATCTGTCGAGCAGGTGGATACCCGCGCACCACCTAGAAGAACTTTGGAATAAATGGCACTAGTTGATCTTTTTTTGAGCCCTATAAACTGCGCAAGAGATCAACATAGAAACTGCAGATATTTAATCATAAAATTCATTTGCTTCACGAAGGACTTGAGCTTTAGCCTAACCTCGATCGTTGTGAGGCGATCGCAAACAGTTAGGAGAAAACGATCGTGAGCATCAAAATACTTTGCATGGGAGCGGCGGCTCTCACAATTGTAGCTGGCGTAGCATTTGCGGGTGCGCTTGACGAACCGGCAAAAATGGCGCCCTTTCACACCGACTCCACCATGAAGACCTTGAAATCGCAAGCCGACTTCAGGAGCGCGTGGATGGCGATGAACGACGAGGACCGAGCCGGGATGATGAAGGAGTGTGGCGACGAAGCCATAGCCAAAAATCACGACAATTTCTGCAAGATGACCAAGCAACTTGGCGGCGCCAACTGAATGGGGCTTTTTGCGAATCAAAATGGCAGGCACAATTACCTGCCATTTTACGACGGACGCGGCTCCGCCGACCCCAGGGGGGCATTTTAGGACGGTCCCGCCTGGCATACCTCCCGAAGGCTGAAAGTAGCGGACGCGACCGATATTCAGACAGCCCGGCTTTCGCGGGACGGTGATGCGTGATGATGAAACTCCGTGTTGTGACGTGCGTTGTGAGCTGTGCGCGTCAGAGGCTTTCCCATGTACGAAGCGTGGTTTTCCAAACCTGTAGCCGTTGCCACCGGCATCAGCGGCGACATCCGAAACCTTACCAACGCTCGTGAGGCTTTTGACTTGCTCAACGACAAGTGGCGCAACGAAGGAAGCGCCAAGCATCGATCTGCACTACGAGCATGCCAGCAGGCGTTGAATGGCAACGTTCCGGCTGACATCGCCAGAGACGCTTTTATTGAAGCAGCGCGGGAAGCGCGCATGTTGGTCGGGTGAGTTGCGGTGACAAGAGCTTGCCCCGCGGTTCAGCGCCCATGAACGCGTCGACCTGCTTACATACTCAGAATGAAAAACGGAAAGCCGGCGGTGAGCTTCTGTGCTTCGGCTGGCGCTCGGAAAACTGAAGCAAGCAAGCCGGCACCGTTCCGTTAGAATGCATCTCGCGTCGCCTTCAGCCCAAACAAACCTATGAGGAGGACGCCGAGTGAGTATCTTCGGAATAAGCGTGGACTGAGTCTGGGCGGCAACGGCGCTTTCCGATCTATCGATCTTCGCAAAGGCCTGCAACGTGGGTTGGCGCCTTCCGGACTCCGGCAATGCGGCGGCGGTAGAGCAAATGGCATTCGTCAAGTCAGCCATCGACCAAGCTACGTCAGCGGGCAGTTTCCAACATCATTCGGCAGCTTCGACCGATCTCGATGCCGGCACGATCCGCGCGGCACAATATTTGAACTCGGGGATCTTGCCGTAAGGATCGAGCATAGGATTGGTAAGCATGTTGGCCGGGCTCTCGTTAAAGCAGAACGGCATGAACACCATGCCATCGGCGACCTCTCGATCGGCCCGCAGAATGGCTTCGACGACGCCGCGCCGCGTTTCTACGTTTATCACGTCTCCCTGCGCAAGGCCGCGGCGCCTGATCTCGTAGGGATTCATCGCAGCAATGCCGTAGGGCTCGATCGCGTTGAGCACCCCGGCGCGGCGTGTCATGGCGCCCGTGTGCCAGTGCTCCAGCAAGCGCCCGGTGGTTAGCACCAGAGGATATTCGTCGTCGGGCACCTCGTCGGGGGGCAGGAGGTCGGCGGGCACGATGCGCCCGCGGCCATCCGCGGTCGGGAACCCGGTGGTGAAGACGATCTCGTTGCCAGGAACATCAGGACCATCGGCAGGATAGACGACGGACTCCTCGCGTTCGATGCGCTCCCAGGAAATATGCTTCAGCGACGGCATTACTTGCGCCATTTCGCCGAAGACATCCGAAACGTGTTTGTAGTTCCAGTCCAGCCCCATGCGTCTGGCAAGCTCGATGATGAGATCGAGATCCTGCCGCGCCTCGCCGGGCAGGTTGACGGCGGGTCGGCCGATCTGCACCTGCCTGTTTGTGTTGGTGTAGGTGCCGAGTTTCTCCGCATGCGCGGAGGCCGGGAGCACCACGTCGGCGTGCCATGCGGTTTCGGTCAGGAAGATGTCCTGAACTACCAGATGCTCAAGCTTGGCGAGTGCGGCGCGCGCATGGCTCTGGTCGGGATCGGACATGGCCGGGTTCTCGCCCATAATGTACATGCCCCGGATCTCGCCGTCATGGATCGCGTCGACGATCTCGACGACGGTCAAGCCGCGTTTGGGGTCGAGCGCCTGGCCCCAGAAATTCTCGTACTGGCCGCGGATATCGGCATTCTCCACCGATTTGTAGTCGGGGAAATACATCGGGATGAGGCCCGCGTCCGAGGCGCCCTGGACGTTGTTCTGGCCGCGCAGCGGATGGAGCCCTGTGCCGGCGCGCCCGACATGGCCGGTGATCAGCGCCAGCGCGATCAGGCAGCGCGAATTGTCCGTTCCGTGGGTGTGCTGCGAAATGCCCATGCCCCAAAAGATCATCGAACGCTCCGCCTTGGCATAGGTGCGTGCCACATCGCGCAGCACACCGGCCTCGATGCCGCAGACGGGAGCCATCGCCTCGGGCGAGAAATCCTTCACCTTTGCCTTCAATGCCTCGAAGCCGGAGACGTTGGCCTGGATGTACTGCTGGTCATAGAGCCTCTCGTCGATGATGACGTGCAGCAGCGCGTTCAGCATCGCCACGTCGCTGCCTGGCTTGAAGCGGAGGCTGTAGGTCGCGTGGCGCATCAGTTCCTGGCCGCGCGGGTCTATCACGATCAGCTTGGTGCCGCGCTTTGCCGCTTGCTTGAAATAAGTCGCCGCCACTGGATGATTTGTCGCCGGCCGCGCGCCGATGATGATCACGCATTCGGCCTTCATGGCATCCATGAAAGGCGCCGAGACCGCGCCAGAGCCAACGCCCTCCATCAGAGCGGCCACCGATGAGGCATGGCAGAGCCGGGTGCAATGGTCGACATTGTTGGTCCCGAATGCCTGCCGAACGAATTTCTGGAAGAGATAGGCCTCCTCGTTCGAGCCCTTGGCGGAGCCGAAGCCGGCCAGTGCGTTGCCGCCATGGTCGTCGCGAATGCGCTTCAGCCCGCTGGCAGCGCGCTCCAGCGCTTCTTCCCAGCTGGCCTCGCGGAACACGGTGAGCGGGTCGACATCGCGCAGATCGATGTCGCCGGCTTTCGGCGCATCGTCGCGGCGGATCAGCGGCTTCGTCAGCCGTTCGGGCGACATCACATAGTCGAAGCCAAAGCGGCCCTTGACGCAGAGCCGGTTCTCGTTCGCCGGACCATTGCGGCCGTCGACCTGGACGATTTTATTGTCCTTGACGGCGACGCGCGTCTGGCAGCCGACGCCGCAAAACGGGCAGACCGTGTCGACAAGCTTGTCGAACGCTTGGACGACACGGGTCTTGCCGGTTTCGTCCATCAGCGATTTCTCGTAGAGCGCACCAGTCGGGCAAGCCTGGACGCATTCGCCGCAGCTGACGCAGGTCGACAGGCCCATGGGGTCGTGCATATCGAAGACAGGAACCGAGTGATTTCCGCGCTCGGCCATGCCGATCACGTCGTTGACCTGCACCTCGCGGCAGGCGCGCACGCAAGCGCCGCAGGTGATGCAGGCGTCGAGATTGACGGCAATGGCCGGATTGGTGATGTCGAATTCTGGCGCTAGCCCCTCCTCGGTGAACTTGGAACGGTATCGGCTGCCCGAAATTCCCATCGAACCGGCCCATTGCCAGAACGCAGACAGGTTGTCTGGACCGTCGCTCGCCGATCGCATGTTGCTTGCGAGGAGCTCGAATACCATCTCGCGTGATTTGCGGGCGCGTTCGGTATCGGTTTTCACGACCATGCCGGCAGAAGGCTGGCGAACGCAGGAGGCAGCCAGCACGCGCTCGCCTTCGATGTCAACCATGCAGGCGCGGCAATTGCCGTCGGGACGATAACCCGGCATGTCGACATGGCACAGATGCGGAATTTTTGTACCCTGGCGCTTGGCGACATCCCAGATAGTCTCGCCAGGGGTGGCGCTTACGGTTTGCCCATCGAGGGTGAATACCGTGCTCTCGGCCATCAGAGGTCACTCCGGAAATGCGTCAGCAAATGATTGACCGGATTGGGCGCTGCCTGGCCCAGGCCGCAGATCGACGAATCGCGCATGACCATTTCGAGGTCGCGAATCTTGTCTTCCGGCATCAGACCCTGCTCCTGCAAGAGAGCCACCAACTTTTCGGTCCCGTCGCGACAAGGCGTACACTTCCCGCAGCTCTCATGCTTGAAGAATTTCATCAGATTGAGCGTGACCTGCTTTATATTGTCGGCCCGCGAGAACACGACGATAGCATGGGAGCCGACGAAGGCGCCCTGCTTGGCCAGATCGCCGCCGAAATCGAGCGGAATGTCGCCCAGTGTCGCTGGCAGGATACCGCCTGAGGCGCCGCCCGGCAAATAGGCCTTGAACTCATGACCGTCCGCCATGCCGCCGCAATAGTCGTTGATCAATTCGCGTACCGTTACGCCGGCCGGCGCCAGCTTGACGCCGGGATTTTTCACGCGGCCGGAAACGGACCATGAGCGGATGCCGGGGTGGCCGGGCTTGCCCTGCGTAGCGAACCATTGCGCGCCCTTTTCGACGATGTCGCGGATCCACCAGAGCGTCTCGACATTGTGGTTGAGCGTCGGTCGTCCGAACAGGCCGACCTCGGCGATGTAGGGGGGGCGGTGGCGCGGCATGCCGCGCTTGCCCTCGATGCTTTCCAGCATCGCACTCTCCTCGCCGCAGATATACGCACCAGCGCCGCGGCGGAGTTCGATGAACCCCGGCTTGACGATGCCGGTAGCTTCGAGTGCGGCGATCTCCTGACGAAGAATGGCGAGCACCGCAGGGTATTCGTCACGCATGTAAAGATAGATCCGTTCCGCCTCGACCGCGTGCGCTGCAATCAATGCACCCTCAAAGGCACGGTGCGGATCTTGCTCGAGATAGATGCGGTCCTTGAAGGTGCCGGGCTCGCCCTCGTCGCCATTGATCGACATCAGGCGCGGGCCCGGATAGGAGCGCACGATCTGCCACTTCTTGCCGGCAGGGAAACCAGCACCGCCCAGGCCCCTCAAGCCCGCATCGCCCAGGGTGGCGATGAGCTGGTCTGTGTTCAGCGTCCCAATCCGTACCTGCTGCAAAAGCTGGTAGCCTCCTGCCTGGCGATACGCCTCCAGTCCCACATAATCGGGTATGCTTACATCGGTCTCCGCTGCCGCGGCCATGCGCAGCAGGGCCTCGGCAGTTGCCTGGTCGACCTCGCGATTACCGATACGTGCGGCCGGCGCGCCAGCGCAGCGGCCCATGCAGGGCGCGCGCATGACCCTGATCGCCGGATCGGCGCCCGCTTGCAATTCGGCCAGGAGCGTCTCGGCGCCTGCCAGCATGCAACTCACTGAATCGCACACACGGATTGTCAGCGGCGCCGGCGGCATCTCGCCTTCCTTCACGACGTCGAAATGGTCGTAGAACGTCGCCACCTCGTAGACCTCTGCCTGCGACAAACGCATATCTTGTGCCAGCGCCCGCAAATGCCGCGCTGACAGGCAGCCATATCGGTCCTGGATAAGGTGGAGGAATTCAATCAGCAAGTCGCGCCGTCGCTGGCGCGCGCCAAGCAGCGCCTGGACCTCGGCGAGCGCGGCGTCATCCAGCGGCCTGCCCTTTGGTCCGCGGTCACGCCGCCGCTGTTCCTGCATCGTCATGTGCTCGCCTCCCGCGTGCCCCTTACCTCGTAACGATATCCGGCGGACCATGATGTCGACTATGAGGCACGATATGTTCCCTGCACGACCAAGGCTGGGCGTTGCCAGGTCATATCGTGGAACCGCGGGAGATGTGGTGCAACCCTTCAGATCGTCGCAGCTTGCGCTTTTTCGATCACGAACACGATCCGATCGTCGTCGCGTTCCGTCGATTCAAGGCGTTCTCCCATTTCAGTGAGAAGATTTGGTATGTCGATGACCGCCAGTGGGTCCGTGCAGTGAACCTCGAGCCGATCGCCTGGCCTCAAGGCTTTCAGCGCCTTACGCGTCTTCAGTGCGGGCAAGGGGCATTTAAGCCCGGTCAGATCCAGCTTCGTCGTGGTCATCATGGCCAGCATGATGCCCGACGGGGCGTGGCATCGTCAATTGGAGCGTTGGGGTCTTGGCTCCTGCTTCTGGCGCGGCCGGACGGCTGTCACAGAAGACTGGAATAGGCGAGGAAGTTGACCGTGTGGCCCGGCTCGACATGGACTATCTCCTCACCCAGTTCGACGAGACCGTCCGTGGCGACCAGAGATGAAAGCAGTCCGGCGCCTTCTCGGGGGAACTTCGTCGCCTCGTAGGAACCATCCGCGGTCGCGTGCACGTTTGCTCGTACATACTCGCGCCGTCCCTGCTTCTTGCTGTAAGAAAAGCCGGCCCGCACAGCGATCGGGATCGGCGGTTGCTGCCGCGCCCCGACGAGCGCGAGGATCGCAGGGCGGGCAATATGGGCGAAGGTGACGAAGCTTGCCACCGGATTGCCAGGAAGTCCGATCAGCGGGATTCCATCGATCACGCCCATGGCGACGGGCCGGCCCGGCTTGATCGCGACGCGCCAGAACACCAAGGTTCCGGCGCTCTCGACAGCGGCCTTCACGCAGTCGGCCTCGCCCGTCGACACACCGCCCGAAGTCAGGATCAGGTCATGGCTCGATGCCGCTTCGCGCAGCTTTTCGGCAATCAGGCGGCTGTCATCCATCAGGATACCGAGATCGGTGACGTCGCAGCAGAGCCGAGCGAGCATTGCCGTAAGCATGAAGCGGTTCGAGTCGAAAAGCTGCGCTGGTCCGCGCAGGTCTCCAGGCGCAACGATTTCGTCCCCGGTCGAGAACACTGCGACACGTATCCTGCGCTTGACCTGGAGTTCGATGAATCCCAATGCGGCGGCCAGCGCGACATCTTGCGGCCGCAGCCGATGGCCGGCTGGGAGGACGCCTTCACCCAGTGCGACATCTTCACCCATAGCACGGACATTGGCACCCGTTTTCAAGCCGGGCGGGAGAATGACCCGGCCAGATCCGTCCACGCTCACATCTTCCTGCATGAACACTGTATCGGCCCCCTTGGGCATTGGAGCGCCAGTGAAAATGCGCACCGTTTGGCCGGGCAGCACAGGTTCATCCGGCGCCATGCCGGCCTGAACCCTCCCGGCAACGGGGAACGCCGTTTTGACGGTTTGCGGCAGGTCGGCCCCTCGCACGGCATACCCATCGACCGCGGAATTTGTGAAGGGTGGCAGCGGCAGCGGTGCGACCATCTCCCTCGCCAGGAAGCGTCCATCCGCCAGCACGAGCGAGACCGCCTCGACCTCCTGCACAGCACTCAGTTTCGAGGCGATGAGCGCGGCGGTCTCGTCGATGGGCCGCATCGGTCCGCCGAAAGCGAAGCAGTCATCCGAGATTTGCGCCATTTATGTTCCAATTGCACGAGGGTGCCGCCTTGGCAGCAATCGCATCAATCCAAGCTTTTTTTAATTAGCTTCGGTTGAACACCTGTAAGATACATCAGGCCAGAGCAGTGGCGAGCCAGAATACGACGTCAGGAGACTGCCATGCATTTGATGAGACGCCAACCCGAACACGCCATCATCACACCCGACCCGCAAGACCGACGGCTGACCGAGTTGGTCGCGGGCGTCGACCATACAGGCGCGACGGTGGAGGTCCGCGTACCGATAGAACGTGCCCTGACGCTCTATCTCAACGCGCAGGAGATCGTCACCATGATGACGGTCAACGATTACCCTGAATATCTTGCGCTTGGCTATCTGCTGAACCAGAACATGCTTCTGCCTGACGACGTGGTGACGGATGTCGAGTATGACGAAGACCTGCAGGTCGTGGTCGTTCGCACCGAGCGCAACACCGACTACGAGCAGAAGCTCAGAAAGCGGACGCAGACCTCGGGTTGCGCCCAAGGCACTGCGTTCGGCGACGTGTTGGAGGCGATCGAGGACATCACACTTCCGCCCGCTGAGCTTCGCACCTCCTGGCTCTACGAGCTGACGCGCAAGATCAACACCACGCCGTCGCTCTATCTGGAAGCAGGCGCGATTCATGGCTGCGTCCTTTGCAGGGAGGGCACGCCAATCTGCTATATGGAGGACGTCGGGCGCCATAACGCCGTCGACAAGATCGCTGGCTGGATGTACCGCCACACCGTCGATCCGGCAGACAAGATCATCTACACGACCGGGCGGCTGACCTCCGAGATGACGATCAAGACGGTGCGGATGGGCATTCCGATATTGATCTCGCGCTCCGGCTTCACAGCCTGGGGCGTGGCGCTGGCCCGCCAGGTGGGGCTGACGCTGGTCGGCCGGGCGCGCGGCAAGCGCTTCACCGTGCTTTCGGGCCAGGAGCGGATCGTCTTCGACCAGGACCTCGCTTCGGTCGGTGAGGAAGCGCCGCGCCACCGCCGCAAGGGTGCCGAGCATGACGACTGAGGGAACCGTAACGCTGGGCGTGGTGCTCGCCGGCGGTCTGGGTCGGCGCATGGGCGGCGGAGACAAGCCGACGCGTGTGATCGGCGGACGAACGATGCTTGAGCATGTCATCGAACGGCTAGCGCCGCAATGCGACGGGCTCGTTCTTAACGCCAATGGCGACCCCGCTCGCTTCGCCCGCTTTGGCCTGCCCGTTGCCGCCGACACGATCGAGAGCTATCCGGGACCTCTTGCCGGCATACTCGCCGCACTCGATTGGACGGCGGGGAACAGGCCGGGTGTAGAATGGGTGGTCAGCGCTGCCGGCGATTGTCCCTTCCTGCCGAGCGACCTCGTTGCACGCCTCCAGCAGGCGCGCATCACAGAGAAAGCAGACTTGGCGGTGGCGGCATCCGGCGGCCAGGCGCATCCGGTCATCGGGCTCTGGAAAGTCGCGCTGCGGGATGAATTGCGGCATGCGTTGACCAACGAGGGTCTCCGCAAGATTGACCGGTGGACCGCCCGCCAGCGCCTTGCCACCGTATCCTGGCCCGTCGAGCCGGTGGACCCGTTCTTCAACGCCAACACGGTCGAGGATCTTGCCGAAGCTGAGCGCCTGGCCGCGTTGCTTTCTGCTAACCCGGCCGGCTGAACCCAGCGCGCTCCAGGCCCAGAAGGACCTCGTCGGTCCGGAGAGCCTCGAGGAATGCGTGCACCGAAGGCCGTTCCTTTCGCGCAGAGATCATTGCGAAGTCGTAGTGCTCTTCGGTCAGCACGATAAAACCGAGCCCCGCCGCACGCGCGACGGGCGCGATGGTGACACCCCAGTCGGCGCGCTCTTGCGCCACCGCCGCGGCGACGGCATTGTGCGAGCGCGGCTGATTCCAGTAGCCGTCCGGGCGTTCCACGCCGAGGAGCTGGTCGATCAGGATGCGCGTTCCCGAGCCTTGGTTGCGGTTGACCATCATGCAATCGCGGTCGGCGAGCGCCGCACGGACCGCCTCCTCCGCGCCGAGGCCCTCGAAACGCTCGTCCCCTTGGCGGAATACCAAACCTTGCATGCGCCGCCAGCCTGGCACGAGTTCGAGACCGTCACCGAGGAAAGGCGCGTTGTAAATCCGCGTCTTCGGGTCGAAGAGATGGATGGGGGCGAGATCGCACTCGCCGCGCTTGGCCGCTGCAAGACCGCCCAGGCTTCCCACAGGCAGCGAGCGCACCGAAATCCCGCGGCGCGAAAGTTCGCCAACGACTAGATCGAGGCCGACGCAATGACTGCCGATGACGACGAGGTCGGGAACGCGGACCCGCGGCGTGAACAGCGTCACCGCCACGTCGGCACCGGCAGGCACGTGATCGGCGAGTGCCTCGATGCGGATGAAGCCGTCCGCCTGGGTAAAGGATGTTATCGCTCCCGAGCCCTTGCCGGTCGGATAGGCCGTCAATCCTCCCTGCCCTTGCACAAGGGAAACCATGGCGAATTCGGTCCGCCCGAGTTCGGAAGGAATCCGCAACGGAAGGCTTGCGGTGACCTGAGTATCGACGCGCGGCGGCAGCCCCGCCATGCGCCGCAGGGCGGGTACCACCATGTCATGGAAGGTGAACATGGCCGAGGTCGGAAATCCCGGCAGGATGATGACCGGCTTGCCCTCGCACACAGCCAGGCAAAGTGGCTTTCCGGGTTTCAGTGCCACGCCGTGGGCGATGATACCGGGCTTGCCCAGTCGGCCGATAATGCGATGCGTGACATCCCCTGCCCCTTTGGACGTGCCGCCCGACAGGATCAGCACGTCGTGGGCGGCGAGCGCCTCGCGCATAGCCTTCTCAAGTTTCGCCTCGTCGTCGGGAAAGGCGCCGAGAAAATGCGCCTCGCCGCCATTTTCAGTGACAGCCGCAGCGATGATCGGGCCGTTGGCATCATAGATGCCGGCCGGTCGCAACGGCTCGCCCGGCTGAACGAGTTCATCGCCCGTGGAGATCACGGCCACGCGTGGCCTGCGAGCCACTGTCAGCTGTGCGATTCCGCAGGCAGCGAGCATGCCGATCTCGCGCGAGCCGATTTCGGTTCCGGCACGCAGCAAGACTTCTCCTCGCGCCATGTCCGATCCCGCGTTGGAGATAAACTGGCCGGGCGAGATGCTGCGGGCCACCTCAATGGCACTCAACCCGGCGGGATGGGTGTGCTCCACCATGACGATCGCGTCCGCGCCGCGGGGCAGCGGTCCGCCGGTTGCGATGGACGTGGCGGTTCCGGTCAGAACGGGCAACTGCGGAACCGTGCCGCAGGCAATCGCTTCCGCATTGAGCGCAAGCCGAACGGGACGCGGTTCAGAGGCGACGGCGAGGTCGGCTGCACGCACCGCGAAGCCGTCGACATTTGAGCGGTCGAACGGCGGCACGTCGACCGGCGCTGCGACGTCCTCGGCAAGAACCAGCCCCAGCGCGTTGGCCAGCGTCCGCTTCTCGGTCGGTAGTGGGCGGGGAAACAGCTCGGCCTCGAAGCGCGCCAGTGCAGCTTCGCGCGATAGTATGGTCAGGAACTGCTCCTGGCCGCTGTTCTGCTGGGCCGATGTTGGAGAATGCGTCATGGCGGAACACCGATCAAAAGTTGCGGAGCGGAACGGCGGCGACAGGCGTGCCGGCGGCATACCCCTCGCTATCGTCAGGAACTGCAAGCCAGGCGTCGGCAAGACGCATGGCGTCCAGCGAAAAGTCGCCGACAGCGAGCGGTGTCCACACATCCCGCTCCTTTGCGAGCAGAACGATCTCGCAAAGCCCGACCGCGGATGAAATTTTCCGCGAGAGTGGCAAGATAATGCCGGACCGTTCAGATCTGCCCGACAGGCGGTCCAAGACTGGCTGGACGAGTGCAAGGAACCCCGCGAAAGCCTGTTGCGGCGATCCGGCCAATGCGACGATCGGTGTCTTGCCGAGCCGCCCTATCGCCGTTGTCCCCCCGGGCCGCAGAGCAATGCCATGCGCGAGCAGAACCCGGCGCCGCGCGAGAGCCTCGGCGGTCACATCGGCGCAGCCATCGCCAGTACCGCCGATCAGGAGCAGCAAATCGCAGGACTCGCCATCAAGAGCGGCAGCGATCGCTGTCGCGTCACGCTCGACGGCCTCTATTTCGGCAATCGAAGCTCCAGAGGCACCCAGGCTCTCGACCACGAGCCGCAGGGAGAATGTCTCGTGGCTCTCGGCAGAGACGTCGATCGCACGCACGCACGGAATCCGTACGGCAAGTTGGCTCAATCCCACTTTGCGAGCGACCAGCAGGTCAGCGACGCCGATTGTCTTTCCTTCAAATGTTGGCGGGCGGTTCGCCGCCATGTCCTCGCCCATCCGGCGCACACCCTGGCCAGGCGCGGCTTCAGATGCCGCCTGGATCACCGGTCCATCGCAATCGATAAGACCGGCCTGCAGCACACAGTCACGATTTCCAGGCATGGCATCGCCCGTCTCCACCCAGAGGGGCGGGGTCGGCAATGCTACTGGCGAATAGGCCGACGCTCCCACGAGATCAAAGGCGCGACACGCCCAGCCGTCGATGGCAGCGATATCGCGCGCAGGCTGCGCCGGCACGACAGCCGGCATCCCGGCAGCCACGCGCCCAAGAGCCTCATCGAGCGGAACCAGGCAGGTGGCTACGGGCATCACACCGTCGAGCAGCCCTGCGAGCGCCTTGTCAAGGGTGGTGAGCGCGCCTGTCGGAGAAAGTGTTCTCGTCATGGCCCGATAGTGAAGCAGACCCGAGCCGGTTTGCAACAAGCTTCAGGAACGCTCGTGCTGCGCGTTTGGGAAGAAGAGCCGTTGGCCGTCGATTTTGTACTCGCTGATCGCCTTCTGCCCCTCCGCAGAGATCAGCCAATTGATGAAGCGCTGGCCGGCCTCCGCTTTGACACTTGGATGCTTCCGCGGATTCACCAGCATGACGCCATACTGGTTGAACAGCCGCTTGTCACCCTCGACGGCAATGCCCAACTCGCCCCGATTCTTGAATGACAGCCAGGTACCACGATCGGAAAGCGTATAAGCGTTCATGGCGGCCGCGGCGTTGAGCGCCGCTCCCATGCCCTGGCCGATCTCCTTGTACCAGGTGCCCTTGGCCGCCTCGATGTCGATGCCGGCCGTTTTCCACAGACTCAATTCGGCCGAGTGGGTGCCAGACCTGTCGCCGCGCGATACGAAGGCCGCTTTCTTGGCTTCGATGGCGATCAGCGCGGCTGCGATATCCTTGGTCCCGCTGACGCCTGCTGGGTCGCTCTTGGGCCCCACGAGGACGAAGTCGTTGTACATCACGTCGAAGCGCTTCACCCCGAACCCTTCCTCGATGAACTTCTCCTCCTGCGCCTTGGCATGGACAAAGACCACATCGGCATCGCCGCGCCGACCGGTGTCGAGCGCCTGACCGGTGCCCTGAGCGACAACCTTCACGCCGATGCCGGTCTTCTTCTCGAACAGCGGCAGGATGTGGTCAAACAGCCCAGAATCCTGCGTCGAGGTCGTTGACGCCACAACTATCGACTGCTCCTGGGCAGGCGCGCCGCTCGCGAGCATCAGAAGCACCACAAGCGCACAGAACATTCGGCGGGTCAGCATCTCAATCTCCGTCCGGTTGATTAAAGCACGAGTTCGCCGCGCACGAAGGCAGCCGCTTGCCGAGTCGCGGGACGATCCAGAAAATCGCCGGCAACGGCATGCTCGCAAACACGCCCCCGGACAAGAAAGACGACGTCTCCAGCGATCCTGCGCACTTGGCCGAGATGGTGCGAGGCCATGATGATCTTCGTGCCCGATTGGGCAGCCGTGATGATGATCTGCTCAACAAAACGCGTCGCCGCCGGATCGAGGCTGGCTGTCGGCTCGTCGAGCAGCAGGATCTCGGGCTGGCGCGCCAGTGCGCGAGCGAGCGCCAGCCGCTGCTGCTCCCCGCCTGACAAATGCCGTGCCGGACGTGCCGCCAGATCGAGAAGACCCACGCGGTCGAGCAGTTCCTCCGTGCGCGCCGCGCGAAGCCGACGCGGACAGCCGGCCGTAGCCAGGCCGTAGGCAACATTCGCGGCCACCGAGCGCCGCAGCATCACAGGCTTCTGGAACAGGATCGCACGCCGCGTCTTCGGGGAGAGGGTCCGACCGCCCCAAGTCAGGGTTCCGGCCGAAGGTACAGTAAGCCCCATGCAAAGCCGCAACAGGGAGGTCTTGCCCGACCCGTTTGGGCCGACGATCACCGTCGGCGCATGTGGCCCGATCGTCAGGTTCACCCGCTGGAGTATGGTCGTCGCGCCAGCGATAAGCGACACGTCATCGAAGACAAGTGGAAGATCGCTCTGAGCGGCCCGCATCCCCTAGCCCGCCCGTTGCTCGGACCACACCCGCACGCCCCAGGCGGCCGCGTTGATCAGCAGGATAAGAAAAATCAGAATCAGGCCGAGTCCGATGGCGAGCGGCAGATTTCCCTTTGAAGTTTCAAGTGCGATTGCCGTCGTCATGGTACGGGTGAAGCCATCGATGTTGCCGCCGACGATCATGACGGTGCCAACCTCGGCCGCCGCCCTGCCGAAGCCCGCGAGCAGAGCAGTGACGAGGCTGAAGCGGCCGTCCCACAAAAGCGTCGCGACCAGGCCCACCGGCCCGACCTCCATCGCGTTCAGTTCCTCGCGATATTCGCGCCACAGATCCTCGACCGTCTGGCGGGTCAGAGCGGCGATGATGGGCAACACTAGCAGCGCCTGCGCGCAGACCATGGCGGCGGGCGTGAACAAAAGACCGAACTCGCCCAGCGGCCCGGATCGCGATAGCAGCAGATAGACGGTCAGCCCGACCACCACCGGCGGCAGGCCCATGAAACCGTTCAGCACTACGACGATCGCCGAACGACCTGGAAAGCGCGAGAGCGCGATAATTGCGCCAAGCGGCAGGCCGGCGACCATGGCAATCGCGACAGCCGAAAGGCTGACCGCGAGCGACAGGCGCACGATGGCAAACAGCGTGGCGTCACCGCTCGCGATCAGTTGCCATGCGCCCAGCCCTTCCGACATTGCTCCTCGCAATCCTGTCCAGCGCCAATGTCCTGCAACTCTTCCGCCAGAGTCAAATTCTTGAACCGGCACAGAAATATGCATATCAATGCAGGATGGAATTTCTGACGACATCTGAAGCCGCCGACTATCTGCGCATTGGCGAACGCAAGCTTTACGAACTGATTGCGCAGGAGCGCCTCCCCTGCAGCAAGGTGGCCGGCAAATGGCTGTTTCCCCGACATGAACTCGACCATTGGGTCATGTCGGGACTGGTCCGGCCCGGAGGAATGATTCAATCCGACCCGCCGCCGATCGTCGGTGGCAGCCAGGATGATCTGCTCGAATGGAGCCTGCGTCAGTCGGGCTCCGGCCTGGCCTTTCTGACAGAAGGCACGGAAGCCGGCGTGACACGCCTGCTTCGCGGCGAGGTGTCTGTCGCCGCGATCCATTTCCACAGCGACGACCCGGACCCGAATGTCGCCGCGATTGCGACGAGGCCGCGGCTGTACGATGCGGTGCTGGTCGGATTCGCCCGCCGCGAGCAGGGCCTGCTGCTGGCGCCAGGCAATCCGAAATCGCTCAACAAGTTGACCGACGTACTTGCGACCGGCGCGCGCATTGCGGTCCGTCAACGCGGCGCAGGCGCGGACATGCTGCTCGCTTTGTTGCTGACGGATGCCGGCGCGAGCCACGGCGAGGTCAACCGACTGGAGCCCCCCTGCCTTACCGGTCCCGAGCTTGCAGCCGCCGTGCGCACCGGACGGGCCGATTGCGGAATCGCCACCCGCGCCGCCGCCTGCGCCGCCGGCCTCGATTTCGTGTCACTGGCCTGGGAAAGCTTCGACCTGCTGATGCGGCAGCGGACCTACTTTCAGCAACCGATCCAGGCGTTGCTGCGTTTGCTGCAGCAAGACACCTTCGCCAGCCGCGCCGCCGAGCTTGCCGGGTATGATCCATCGCCCGCCGGGCGGATCCGGTTCGCGAAGTAGCAGCCGAACCCGACCTCGGTCGCTGCTCACCCCAGATCGATCTCGCCCTCCACGACATGGTGCAGGCCTGCTGGCTCAGACGTGACGAGGGCCCTCACGGTCAGTCGGCCCTGTCCTTTCAGGCCCTTCTCCGCCACGGCTTTCTCGATTGCCTGCTGCGAAGTCACGCCGACCTGCTTGAGGAACTTGCGCATGGAGACGTTGAAGGGATCGGTTTCCATATTCTGGGTCATATGATTGCCTCGAACGGTTTGAACAATATGGCCGATCCAGCAAGCTTGATGCCCGCAACGGCGGCGCTGCGCCAAGGGAGCACGGAACGGCCTGGTGCGCAATGAAGACGACGCTCGCAATGTGTCTGATGGCAAGTGCTCCGTTCCTCTTCGGGGTCGCCGCGCTGGGTGCCGATCTCCGCGGTCACGGCGGACCAGTGCGGGCGATTGCCGTGACGGCCGATGGGCAAACTGCGATCACCGGTGGTTTCGACGCCAAGGCGATCATCTGGTCGATCAAGACCGGCGAAGCACGGGAGGTGCTGCTGTTTCACGATGGGCAGGTCGATGCGGTCGCAGCCCTGCCGCAAGGCCGCTTCGCCAGCGCGGGGGCGGACGGCCGCATTGCGGTCTGGGAGGCCGGACGAAGCACGCCGGTCGCCGTCCTGCAAGGCCATTCAGCGCCGGTCGTGTCGCTCGCAGTGTCGCCCGACGGCTCCACCCTCGCTTCGGCTTCCTGGGATGGCAGTGTGCGGGTGTGGCCGCTTTCCGGCGGGGAGCCGCGCGTCCTCGAAGGCCACAGGGGAAACGTCAACGCGGTTGCATACCTCTCCGATGGGACGCTCGCAAGTGCCGGCTACGACGCGGCAGTCATACTTTGGCCGGCCGAAGGCGGAGCTCCGGTCAGGGTCGCAATGCCTGCACCCCTCAGCGCACTGGTGGCGACGAGGAGCGATCGCGTGTTCGTCGGGGGCGCGGACGGCAAGCTGAGTGAACTGAACCGCGGCGGGACAATCCTGGCCGAAGTTGCAGCTTCGTCAAGTCCGATCACCGCGCTCGCCGTCACGGCGAATGAACGATACATCGCCGCCTCGTCGATCAAAGGTGAAATTGTGCTGCTCGACGTCAAAAGCCTGCAGCCCGTTCGCACATTTGGCACCGCGGGCGTGCCGGTTTGGGCTCTCGCCTTCTCGCCTGACGGAAAGACGCTTTTGAGCGGCGGCGGGGATCAAGTGGTGGGAGAATGGAATGTCGAGGCCGGGCAACGGCTCGGAACCAAGATCGAGGGTTCGGCCGATCCGATGGCCGAATATGCCGGCAATCCGGACGCGGAGGTGTTCCGCGCCTGCGTCGCATGCCACACGCTCGATCCCCACGAGGGCGATCGCGCCGGCCCCACGCTTCACGGCATCTTCGGCCGCAGGATCGCATCCGTGCCTGGCTACCGATACTCGCCCGCTTTCAGGGAGATGGACATCGTCTGGACGCCCGAAACGGTATCGAAGCTGTTCGAGCTTGGCCCGAGCAGATACATTCCGGGCACCAAGATGCCCGAGCAGACCATTCGCGACCCCGAGCATCGGGCGGCGCTGATACGATTCCTACAGGCCGAGACCCGCAGCAACTGAGTTTAGACCCGTTTGGTTTCCGAGTTCCGGTCCCGGAGATAATCCTCTGTCGTTCGCGGGGCCGGCCGGCCAGGACCGGCATAGGGATCGAGGTCTTCGCTCATGGCGGCATCGACGCGGCAATTGTCGCACATCCGCACCAGTTCCAGCCGCCGCGCGTTTTCGCCCGAGAACATCCAGTGCCTGCCTTCCAGCTTGGCGACGATCCGCTCAATCGTACTGCGGGTCCCGAACGGGTTGCCGCAGCGGATACACTCGTAGGGCTGTTCTTCCTTGACGACCCGACGTGGCGCGCTCCATGCCGGGAAATCAATCCGCGGGGCGAGACGGATCACCTTCTCCGGACAAGTCGCAGCGCAGAGCCCGCATTGGACGCAGGCGCTTTCGGAAAAGTACAATGCAGGCTGTTGCTCGCTGTCGGAGAGCGCACCCGTTGGGCACGCCGACACGCAGGAGAGGCAGAGCGTGCAGCCCTCGACATTGATATCGAGCCCGCCGAACGGCGCTGCCGCTGGGAGCACTACGCGCTCGACTGGCGTCGGCGCGGCGCGATGCAGTTCGATCATGCTGTTTCGCAACAGGCTGCGCTTGTCCCCCAGGGGCAGGAAGGTCGCCGGCGTCGGCGTGCTGGAGCCCGGTTGCACACGGTCGAGCGCCAACCTCAGCATGTCCGGATTGTCGGTTTCGATCAGGCCGCAGAGTTCCGACCCGTAGCCGAGCGATCGCGCGAGCAGATTGGCGATGGTGACGTTGCGGGCCAAGCCGGCGAGCTCGTGCTTGGGCTTCGCGGAGGCGAGCGCCATCACCGCCGCCGCGCCCCATGCCACCGGCGCTATCCACGCCTCTATTCCCAATTGCGTTATCTCGTTCACGGCGACTGGCAGTACATTCGCAGGCAGGCCTGGGCCGAACCGCGCGAGCGCGTCAATGAGCGGCTCGCCGTGATAGCCGTCATGGAACAGAACGACCGGATCCCTACCACCCGCCTCTCGATATGTGACCAGGAGCGAACGCAGCCGCCGAAGCAGGGTTTGCGCATCCGGAACGGCATATGCGGCTGCACCGGTCGGACAGGCGGCCGCGCAATTGCCGCAACCGGCGCAGATTTCTGCGTCGACGATCACGTGGTCGCCGGCCGAGGCAATCGCACCGGTAGGGCACAGATCCAGGCAACGCGTGCAACCGATGATGCGGGAGCGTGAATGAGCGCACAGATCGGCGGAAAAATCGATGTAGCGCGGCTTGTCAAATTCGCCGACGAGGCCAGCAGCCTTGGCGATCACGGCCGTTGCCGCGGCCCGGTCGGCGGAATCCGCTTTGAGGTAGCCCGCGCGCAGGTCGTGAGCCGGAAATAGCGGAACGCCGCCGGAGAGGTCGATCACGATGTCTGCTTTAGAGATTGCGCCGTCACGAGCCGCACCGAAGCGCAGGCGGTCGCGCGAAGAGGGAACTGGCAAGGCGAAATCATCAACGATCAGCTCAAAGGCGCCCAGATGGCCTTGTGCATTGCGGATCCTGCCCCGCACGACGGGGAAATCCCACACGCGGTTGGGTGTAACCTCCTCGGGTCGCGTCAGCAGGACGGTCACGTCCAGATCCCCGGCAAGCTGGCAGGCGACCTCCATTGCCGCCTGGTCGCGGCCATAAACCAGCACCACGCCATTGCTTCGAAGCGTGACGAGGGCGGGCGGCGAGGTCGGTTCGGCCACCATCGCGACGAGTGCCGCCGCCTTCGGCCCGGCGGATGCGGCCTCTGCCGACCAGCCTGCCGCCTCGCGGATGTTCATGAAATCGAGGTCACCCGCAAAGCCGATTTCCTCAGCGACTTCGCGGAAAAGCGGCGCCTGCTGTGTGCAGGCTATGGTGATGGCTCCCCCCTCGCTCAATCTGTTGCGGATACGATCGATTTCGGCGCCGCACAGCTGATCGCCCGATTGTACCTGAGCGTCTTTGCATCCGCGGCGCACGCTGTCGCCAAAACCAGGCATGCTGCGCTCGCAGGAGCAGATGAAGACCGTGCGCGGTTTGTCCAGGCTCATTGCGCCTCCCCGCTACGCGGCACCGCCCGCTGCGGTAGCGCCTTTACTGTAGAGACAGTATATACATTATTGGAGAATTAGGCCGCCGTCATCAAAAATGGATCGGCATCATGTCCCAGCGTGCTTCGGTCACCGACCGCGCCCTCGATCTGCCCCCGCTCTACAGCCTCACTGTCTTGAGAGAAGCCGGCGATGCCTTCGAGCACGCCCGCGCCATTGCCGGCGAGCAGGGTGCAGGGACGCTGGTCTGGGTACGGCGCTATGATCTGGCCGAGTTCGCGGTCGTCCTGGAGCCTGAACAATCGTTGGCGCAGGCCCGCCTTGCCATCTATGCCGGAATGAACGCTCTGGCCGACGCGCTTGCAGCGCGTGCACCGCCTGAAATGCCGGTCACCTTCGACTGGCCAGACGCGATCCGCATCGACGGCGCTCTCGTTGGCGGCGGACGCCTGGGCTGGCCTGAGGGAGCTCGCGACGAGGAGACGCCGGCCTGGCTCGTCTTTTCTGCCATGATCCGCATCGCGGCGGTGCGCGCTTACGAACCTGGCGAGCGGCCGCTACTCGGCGCGCTTGACGAATTGGGCTTCGAAGCCCCCGATCCTGGTGAGATCATCGCCAGCTTCTCCCGTCACCTGATGAACGCGTTCCACGAATGGGGCGAAACCGGCTTCGCATCGCTCGCCAGCCAATGGCTGCACCGCTCCTCACACCGAGGCCAGGACGTTCGGATCGCTGACAATGGCGACCTGCTGCTTCCGGGGAAGCCTTGCCCGGGAGCCTCCGAAAGGCGGAGTTTGGTGGAAGCTCTTGGCTCACCTTCGTGGCTCGATCCCGCTACGGGTGTGCCATGGCTCTAAAGCTACTGCGCACGATCCGCCTAGATCCGTCGGATGGCTTCGTCTATTCCCACGCCGCGGAACCCGGCGAGTGGGCCGTCACGGGGACTTTCCGGTTCTTCGCCGCCGATGTCGAAAGCCTCTCCGGCAAGGAACGACAAGCCTTCCGCGCCGGCTTCATGGGGGTTGAGAGCTTCGGCTGGTCCGCCCTCGTCATCGTGACGGAGGCCACCGCGGAAGAAGTCGCGGCTGCGACCGAAAGACTGGCCGAGCAGCTTGTCGCCCGTTGCGGAGCGCCCGGGATGGCGGTCGCGCGCGCGGCCGCCGAGGAGGAAATCGCCTTCGCGCAGTCCTTGTGCAGTCATCCGCCGAACACCCTTGTTGCGCTGCACCGCGCTGGCGAGGAGGCGGGCATCCGTGAATCGTTCCGCACCCTGCACCGGAAGGTGAGCCGCCTTGATCCGGCGGCCGCATTCCGCATCATCGAGGTCGAGGGAGAAGAGGGTGCGATGGAAGAAGTCGACATCGTGGTGCTGGCGGGTAGGCACAAATGATAGATTTCTGGATTTCTTCGGGCCACCATCTGCTCGATCGCGACAAGGCAGGCCGGTTGATGGTGACTGATCCGTTCCTCAAAGCTTATTTGGCTCGCCCTGAGCTTCTGCCGCCGGAAGATGCGTGCGCGGCGGAGTTGCGGCTGCATCACGAGTTGCTGATGCACGATCCGCGCCGGCCGGTCGGGAACGAGGAGATCGCCGCGATCGACGACCCGGATGCTCGGGAAAACTGGGAGTTCATGATTGCCTTTCGCAATCGCCTTTTGGCAGCGCCGTCCCTCGAAGCCTGCTATCTCGAACTCGCGCGCGGCTCGGCTGCCGACATTCCGCCCCTGTTCATGAACCAGCTTGCGCAGCTGGTGCTGCGCAATGCGCTTGACGGCGACGACGATCCCTTCGTGCTGCGTGCGGCCGAGCTGTTTTACCGTGCCCAGCGAGTGACCCTCCATGAAGGTGCGCTGCTGCTTGCAGATGCGGAAACCATTGAAGTCCACGAGCAGAACCGTCACGCCTCGCCTCTCCTGAACATGCTCGGAGGGCCTGCCGTCACCGAGCTGCAGGTTCTCGAGGAGAAGAATGCCTGCAGCTATTTCGGCAGGAGCGATGCCTTTGACATGGTGCTTGGCCTCGGCGACGTCGACAGTCCGGCGCGGCGCGGCCTTGCCGCCGCGATCGAGGCCTGGATACGCCATCTGCTGGCCATTGAGGTGAGGGTTGAGCCGGTCGAGCGGACCGAGGACGACGATTGGGCATGGTTCGTCGGTCTGGACGCGGAGGCGACGCGTATCGGCAATGCGCTGTGGACAGGCGAGGACCTTGACCCTGAGGCGGCAAAGCGCATTATAGCTTTGTTTCGGCTCGACTTCTCCGAATTCGACGAAGTTAGGCCGGAAGTGGGTGCGCGGCCGATCTGGTTGATCATGGCGATGACATCCGACCGCATGGTTCGCATGAAGCCGCAGAACCTAATCGCCGGCCTGCCGCTTCGAGCCGCCACACCCGCAAGTTAGGCATTGTGGACAGTCAGGATTCCGAATTGGTTCGGGAAACAACTCAAGTCGGTGTCGTCGTCGAGCGACGGACTCTGCAGAACCCGTGGGTCGATCATGCCTGGATGCCCGTTGCGGTGCTCGTCGGCGTTCCGGTAGCCGCAGCTTGGACGGCGCTCGATGAAACCGCAACAGTAACCCGCTATTATGCGGGAGCGGCGGACATCGAGTTCTTCGGAGCGGACACGACGATGTACCGGGAGAACTTACGTTCTCAGCAGCCGAGCCTGTGGGTATCGCTCCGGCACACGAAGGCGCCTCCCGGGGTCCTGCTGCAA